>JAAYWE010000217.1 GCA_012516755.1 Treponema sp. | reverse complement strand
GAATGAATCGAAGGCTACGCCAGCAGATGCTCCCGTAGTAGGTATGCTGGCTGAGGCTGTAAAGCAGGTATATGGAGTCGAAGCAAGACCAATTGGCATAGGAGGTGGAACGGTAGGCGCTTATCTGCGCAATGCTGGTTTAGATTGCGTAGTATGGTCCAAGATGAACGAAACTGCGCATCAACCCAACGAAAATGCGGATATTGCGAATATCATAGGCGATGCAAAGGTCTTTGCGGCGCTAGCAATGGCTCCTTAGAGAATCACAGGCGAACCGGTATCTTTAGTCTCTGGCCGATTCTCAAAATCGAATTCAATGAAATGCCATTGAGATTAGCTAAATCCTTGGCCGTAGTTCCGTATCGACGCGCTAGAGCGTAGAGAGTATCACCTTTTTGTACAGTGTGAATTGAAGTCTGTATATTTGCGCCCGAATTAGCAATGTTGCTTGAGCTGCCAGAAGACTGAAGGGGCTGTATGGATAAAGGAATCATTAAGGTTTGCCCTATTCTTATCTTATCTGGATTGATGCCTGGATTGACCTTTGTTATCATTGAAATGGAGATACCATAGCGCTTTGAAATGGCTGTAAGGGTGTCGCCTTGCTTAACCTTGTATATTTCGTATCTCACAAGAGGTGCGTTTGAGTCCGCTAGAATGGTCTTTACTTGATCTGACTTATCGGCTGGTATCTTGAGAAGATGATTGTTCTCTGGCGGCGTGATTGTATAGTGCAATTCAGCATTTCCAAGCTTAAGAGTATCGAGCGGAATTTCGGCCTTTGTAGCAAGAAGCTTTATATCCACCTGTTGCTCCAGAGAAATGGTTTCCCACTTAATTCCGGACGATGGTAGCTCAATTCCATAGAGATCGGGATAGCGCAGAATCGAAGCGACGGCCAGAAATTTAGGCACATAATCCAGAGCCTGACGTGAAACCAATCCCTTATTGTAGATTGTCCAGAAATCACAGCCCGGTCCTGCGGTATTAACAGCGCGCCTCAACGATCCTAAGCCTGCGTTATATGCAGCTATAGCAAGCGGCCAGTCCTTGAGTTCCTTGTAATTATCCATGAGCTTTTTCATTGCTGCATCCGTGCTCTTCATAAAATCGCGGCGCTCATCTACCCACTCGGTTATTGTGAGTCCATAGCCATTTATAGAATTCTTCATGAACTGCCAGATACCGGTTGCACCGCTTTTCGATACCGCAAAGGGCGAGAATGAGGATTCTATAACAGGCAGAAAGGCCAGCTCTTGAGGAACGCCATATTCTGTTACCTTGGATTGAATATAATCCATAAATGGCACGGCCTTTTCCATGGTAGAAAGCAGAATTTTGCGACCCTGATTACTCAAGTAATACTGACGATATTTCTCGAAAAGCTCGTGACCCCAAGGCATGGGAATATCATATTGAAGGCTTTTGGCTCTCTCTTCTATGCTGAGCTCTTCGATGCTCGGCTCCTCTGGCAGAAATTGGCTAAAATCGAGAGACTCTTGTGTTTCTTCGATGGGGGTGCTCTCTAATTCTTCCGGCGGCTCAAGTATGGATGAGACGCCCACAATATATTCATCGACTTCTTGAAAAGAATTAGCGCCTTCGATTTCTTTTGCAGATGCAAAGGACAGTGCGGCGTATAACATACACAATATTCCGATAGACTTGATTTTCCTCATTGCATTTTCTCTCCGAAGTAGATACCAGCCCATTCCCAGTTGCCATGCACATTAGGATCTGCTGGAAAGTTGACTTTTCGGAAGCACAGATACCACACGGGAATGTAGCCTGTCCATCCTGATGTGCGGAGAAGAGCTTCCGAGTCGTTGAAAGATGGATCGAAGGCAGGAGAAACATATATGGGGCCCCTGGTCATAAAGTTGCTAAAATTAAAAAGGACATTAGAATTGGATTCTTCTCCTCCTTCCTTATACCAGGACATAGCGAAGAATCCCGCCTTGGACATGTATTTTTTGAGCTCTGAGGCTGAGCGCTTTGCAATCGCCTTGCGAATACGGCTTACAAGATCGTTTAGATCGGCGTATGTCCAATCCTTTGGGCTATCGTTGAATTCGACCATTTTGCGCGCATAATCGTGGGCGTCCGGATATCCAGGAACAGATACACCAAAAAAAGGTAAGAATTGCCGATATTCTTCGATAGCTTGCGGCCAAAGCCCTAATTTTTCGTACTCCTTTGCAAGAAGAAAATGGTAAGGGCCCACTTCATCGGCCTCGGGAAAGCGTCTTATGAATTCTCCGTACCAATGCGCTTTTTTATACGGCGGACTATCGCCCTCGAGCAAGCTTATGAGAGATATCCGATGTATCGACTGGCCATCTATCATCATATCGGGCAGATTCTTGAGAATTCTCTCATATAGAATGCGGGCAATAGGATCGCTATCCATGGACTCGTAGACTGCACCTGCCGCAAAGAGATACCAAGCTTCATAATCATCATGCTCATCTGCCAGAGAAGAAAGAAATCTTGCAGCACTTGCTTTCTGCCCATCTTTGATCAGAATTGTGCCGATTCGTTTGGCCGCAAGCATGCGCTGGATCGAGTAATAGCCACTATTCTTCAACTGAGGAGAATAAAAGATTTCAAGAGCGCAGCGAAGCTCTCTTCGAAGAGATCTATTCGATATAGGAAATTCGCCCAAATTGGAAAAACCGATCCCCGAAATCTGAAGACCCCATAACCCCAAGCAAAAGACGATCAAAATCGAAATGAGGACCGGAGCCGCGAATGCACCTATCCTGGCACTTTTCATTCTTGATACATTACCATGCATCATTTTTTCTGGGCAAGCGTTGGTCAGAGGAATCATAGGCACAAAATGGATCAAGCCATTCTGGATACCGCGCGGATAAAGCGGATAAATTCACCAAATGATCGATCAACGTCATTTTTTTTCTTGCAGTGCGAGATCATTTAGGCTAGAATAATAATTCTCCATGAAGTGCCGATATAGATATTGGATGAAACGCAACTCTATATTTCTCCTTGCGATAGCAGTGTTTTCAGTATTGTCCTTTTTAGCGCCTTCTTGGAGCTATGCACAGCAAACTCTGCCAAAGACCGATGTAGAACAGCTTAAGAAAATCGCAAGTGAGGCCACAGATATCGAGACACTCATTGTGCTTGCGACTCCTCGATCCTTATCTCAGGCGCGCTCTAGGACCAAGGCTTCCCCTTATCTATCGGAACCAAACAAAGCAGCATTGGATGCAATTGCAAAGAGCATCGGCCTCATTTTGTATGGGCCAAAAAATGCGCCTTTCGAGATTCCTGTGTTAGCAAAAGGAGCCGATCAAAAGTATATCACATGTTTGGCCGGACTATCCGACGCTTCAGCAGGAAAGAGTCCAAAGATTTTTGAGAATGGAAGTTGTTCGCTGATGGGCGAGCTCATCTCTGCTTTACCATTCTTTCGGGATTCTCGCAACGAAATTAGAGCGGGAGCGCTTGTGGCCATTTCCAGACTCGAGGATCTGGGTGGTATTTCGACCGTTCCGCCACTTGTGAGAGGTCAGATAGCTCTCGAAGCAAAGCAATACACCGAAGCTGCCAGTCAATTCCAAAAAGCGCTAGAACTCGATGCGCTCTCAGAGAAACCAGCCTGTGGCCTTGCGCGTGCATGGATCGCGCTGGGAGAGCCTGGAAAAGCAAAGCAGGTTCTCGATCCCATAATATCGATTGCTCTGGCTGAATCCGCTAAAGAAATATCAGCCAAAGATGGATATAACGAAGATCCTTCTTCAAACAAAGTGGCCTCCAGCGGAGGAGGATATATAGAAACAACAGAAGCAGAGCAGAATATCCTGAGCGCTGATCTTAAATCGTTATATGGACTTGCATTATATCATCTGAATAACATACTCGATGCCGAACCCTGGCTCAAAGCCGCACTCAAGGAAGATGCATCCAGGACGGATCTTCTTGTTCCCCTAGCCCATGCCGCATTGCAAAGGCGAGACTATGCCTCGGCTTGGAAGAATCTGGAAGGTGCTTCCAAGATTGCTTCAAAGGACAGAAACTGGCTCATCCTCAAAAGCCAATATGCTTTGGAGAATTCGCGTCAAGTCGATGCCGAGCGCTTTGCCAGGACCGCAGTGAGTCAGTACCCCCAGGATCCTGTTGCGCTTGCTCAGCTTGTTAGAGCCATTCAGGAGTCGACCGACGCGCAGCGACATAAGGAAGCCACCGATTTGGCAAAAAAAGTGCTGGATATTACAAAGAATGAACCTCCTAATCTAACACCGCTTGAGCAAGCATGGAGGAAACAAGCGGAGGACAAGGCCTTCCAGTTTCTCGTAATGGAGAACTATAATAATCAGGATTGGATTATGGCAGCGAAATATCTCCAGGAAGCGGGGGGTGTTCCCCTCGATAAGGAGATGGTAGCCACTATTCTGAGAAAGTCAGGAAATGTCCAGGAAGCGTTACAGTTCGCTTTGAGCTGGTATATACAAGAACCTACTTCCGAAAAAGCCGTTGAGGCCTATTTGCGCAGCCTTGCTATGGCGACAGGGGCGACTCTAGCCTCGGCCGCACCGACCAGAGACGTTCCTACGGCTATTTTGCCGGGGATGTCCGGGCTTGAGATGAGACAAGAAGAAGGCGCGAATTTGGCTCTGCTCGATATAGTTTTGAAATTCATAGCCGCGCCTTTTTCAAAAGAGCTAAAATCTTTCCTTTATTATATGTCTGCCACTCTTCAGAGCGATGAAAACAAAGCTATAGATCAGCTAAAAGATGCGCTCGCTGAAAGAGCTGACAATGTGGAAGCACTTGTCTCGCTCGCTTCAATATACCTGAATCGCTATAATCGACAATCCGACAAGTCCGATACAATAAATCGAGATAAGGCTGTTCTATACCTCGAACAAGCGAAATCTCTGCGTCCGAACGATGATGAGATTAAAGCCCGCATAAATCAGCTAGAAGCAGAGCTCGGTTATTCGTCTAGATAGAGACAGAGCTAGAGCATCGATATGGCGACAATGTCGAAAACAAAATCATGAAAAACCTCTCTCTACAAAAATCCGAAAAGTCCAGCCCACAAAAGGAAAACGAAAGAATAGCTAGCCGGCAAGCACATAGCCCCAAAAAAGTCAGCTGGCAAAAGCCCTCCTATGACCCAGCAATTTCATGTTTTCTCGAAGAAATCTATGCGGAATGCAATCGATCCGAGCGCCTTGAGCTCGATCCGCTTGCCATTGTGAGACGCTATGAGAAGCCGGAAGATATGGAAGTGGCTGGACTCTTATGTTCCACGCTAGCATTTGGATCGGTAGAGCTTATCATGCAAGCCTGCGAAAAAGCGCTCAAGCCACTGGGAGAGCATCCAGCAAAGGCTCTGCGCGAGATGAGACGCAATGAGATAGAGCATGCATGGGCTTTTTTTCAGTATCGTTTCTGTTTTCCAAAGGATATGATCGCCCTCATGTCGGCCATTCATGAGGCATTGGATAGCTATGGAAGCCTGGAAGCGCTCTTTCTAAAATGCGATACACTATCGTGGCAAAACACAGGGAAAGACCCTGGCGATTCGGCTGCAAATGAGCAAAAAACCCACAAAGGCAAGACCGAGCCAGATTGGCAGGAAAACATTTTGGCCGCCTCATCAACTTTTGTTCTAAAATTGCATGAGCTGGCGCTCAAAGCTCAGCCCGAAGGCTTGCGCAAGAATCTTCTGCCCGATCCATGCAAAGGGTCAGCGGCAAAGAGGCTTTTTTTGTTTCTGCGCTGGATGATAAGGCACGATGAAATCGATCCAGGATGCTGGAATAGCATTAGTCCCGCACGCCTTATAGTTCCAATGGATACGCACATGATCCGCACTTGCACAGAGCGGCTTAGATTTTTGCCGCGGAGAAAAAGCGCTGGTACCATGGCGAGCCTTCGAGATGCGCTAATCGTTACCGAGGCTTTTCGACTTTATGCACCCGAAGATCCGGTCAAATATGACTTTGCCTTGACACGTCCGGGTATAGATCCGCGCCCCGGCGATGAGCGCTTCTCTTGTCTATGAGCCCAATCGATGAGCCAAGCTACAAAACAAAAACATATCAAAACTGCGCCAATTGCAGCCTTCAGCGCCAATTGGAGCCTCCTGTACCAACAACGGCCTCCTGAAAGGCTCGGATTGCGCACCTTATGGAGGAACAGTTTTCACATTGACAACGCTAGGCGGCTTGTGTTAGTTTATTTGAGCCCCGACAGGCAAATCGGGCAATAGCGCAGGTGGTTAGCGTACAAGTCTGGGGGACTTGGGGTCGCCAGTTCGAGTCTGGCTTGCCCGAAGAGGAGCAAGTTGTTGCAATGCAATGACTTGCTCTTTTTTTTCTTATACACAAGGTTCGTAGCAGTATTGACAGAATACCCTTTGTAGCATACATCATGTAAATCGGTTTAGTTATGAAAATACCAAGAAGCGGCGGCGTGCTCCTCCATCCTATTTCCCTGGGCAGCCCATGGCCTTGCGGGACCATGGGTGAGGAAGCGCGTTTCTTTGTGGACTTTTGCGTAAAATCGGGCCTCGGATGGTGGCAGGTTCTTCCATTAGGCCCTACGGCATTCGGAGATTCGCCCTACCAAAGTTCATCGGCATTTGCGGGAAATCCTTACTTGATCGATCCACAAGAGCTCTGGGCTAAGGGATTGTTATCTAGCAAGGAAATTGAATCCTATCGCTGGAAAAAAGGGAACAAAAGCCGGCCTTCTTTTGCTAGCCCTGAAGCAGAGAGCAGTATCTTGTCGAGCTTGCCTGAAGATCTACAATATGTGGATTATGGGCGGCTTTTTACATCGAATGCAAGGCTCATGGATGCAGCCTGGTTACGCTATCAAGCCAAAGCCAGGGATGAAGAAGCGGCAGCCTTCGATGAATTCTGTAAAGCAAATATGTTCTGGCTCGATGATTATGCACTTTTTGCAGCAATCAAAGAAAAAGAACAACACCGACCATGGTATGAATGGCCACAAGAATTCAAGTCTAGAGATCCTAATGCTCTTGCTCGATTCGAAAAAGGCAATAAAGAGCTTATTTCCCGCTTAAAACTCACCCAGTTCCTATTCTTTGAGCAGTGGATAGCTCTGAAGCGATATGCCAACAGAAAGGGTTTGAAACTGATAGGCGATGTTCCCATCTTTGCCGCTTGGGATTCAGCGGATGTTTGGGCGCATCGCGAGCTCTTCCAACTCGATGATATGGGTAGACCAATCAGGGTAGCGGGTGTTCCTCCCGATTATTTTACAGCAACTGGTCAGCTATGGGGAAATCCGCTTTATGATTGGCAAGCGCACGAGCGAGATGCTTATGCATGGTGGATAGAACGCGTGCGGCATTTACTTAAGCTCGTGGATGCCCTTAGAATAGATCACTTTCGAGGATTCGAGGCATATTGGGCTGTTCCATTTGAAGAACCCACTGCGAAGCATGGGCGATGGGAAAGAGGCCCAGGGCATAGACTCTTCGATGCGCTCAAAAGCGCACTAGGAGAATTGCCCATAATTGCGGAGGATTTGGGGTTCATCACTCCTGAGGTCGTCGAACTGCGCGATAGTCTGGGTTTTCCGGGCATGAGAATTTTGCAGTTTGCCTTTGAGTTGGAAGAAGACAATCCGGATTATCCCCATAATTATCCTCAACACTGCATTGCCTACACAGGCACTCACGACAACGACACCGCCAGAGGCTGGCTAACTCATGCACCTGTGGCCGCAAAAAAACGCGCGCTTTCGTATATGCACGCAAAACCCAGTACATTCCACCAGGACATGGTACGTACTGTGTGGGCAAGCCCGGCTATGCTCGCTATCGCTCCAATGCAGGATTTTCTTGGCCTTGGTACAGAAGCGCGCATGAATTTTCCAGGAACCACGAGCGGCTGGTGGCGTTGGCGCATGAATAGGGAAGATCTAAGCCCAGCGCTCGCCCGGCAGATACAAAGGCTTTCCGAAATCTATTTCAGAACGGACGCCTCGGACTGAAAAAGCAGAGACAGCGCAGTGTACGGAGACTCAATGACAGGCATTCAGCTTTTCGATGGAGATATTGTCGTCTTTATACCAGGTGAGATACACGGAGATGGAATCTACGTTATTAGAATTATGGACGACCTCTATGTAAAACGTGTCGAGTTTGATCCTATCAATAGAAAAATCAGGACTATGCATGATAATCCATGATATCCCGACCGTATCGAATCGGCTGACGGACAGAGTTAATTATATTTTGCTCTTATTGATTAGAAAATGATTTTTT
>JAAYWE010000216.1 GCA_012516755.1 Treponema sp. | reverse complement strand
GACCACAAATCGTTTCATAGAACCTCCTCTTGTACCTGCGGCTGCCATTCTAGACACCCGTCGCGCCGCAATGTGCATTTTGTTCGCTTTATCTATTGTAACATATTTTGCAGTTCAAGTGAGAGATTATGTATTCGAAAATCATAACAAAAAGCATCCATCCCGAGATCTTGCGCGTCTTTGCAGTAATCCGCGATATCGTCGATATATAGACAATCCCCTGGATCAAGGCGAATGTATTCCAGCAGCTTCATCCAGATACGAGGATCTGGCTTCATGACTCCTATTTTATAGGAAAAAATATATATTTCGGGGTAAGTACCCAGCACTTCATTATCGAAAATCAGCGAAGCATGAAGAAAAGAGGTATTGGATAAAACAAAAGTTCTGGCACCCATGCTTGCTGCGGTCTTAAGAGCTTGTTCGCCATCTGGATTAGGCACGATAATGGATTGATAGTCTCTAACAAATTCCTCGTAGCTATAGCCGGGCTCGAGCTCTACAAGCCTCTGCACGCGTCTATAGTATTCGTGGGAATCGATAATACCCGTCTCGAACTCATATTCGATGGGTGTACCCCAGAGGGTACGCAGAAGATCCTGAGCATTCTGTGCTTTTGCATGGATAGCGGCCTTCAGCACGAAGTTTTCTCGCTCAACACCGCATAGCACATTGCCGAAGTCAAAAATAACAGCTTTATACATGGCAAGTCCTTAAAATTAATAATTCCGTAGAAAACACTTCATAAGGTCCGTTCACATTGTAATTTTGAAAACTGAACTTAAAGTGAAGATTTTGCTTTTACTCGCTCTCTAGCCTCGAGCGCAGGCTTGAAATTAGATTTTAGAGAAAGAGAAGTATTGAAGGCCTCGTAAGCGCGTCGATACTGGCCGAGGATTTCCTTTACAAGTCCGAGGCGGTACCACCAGTAATACATATTCTTCTCCATTGAAACAGCTGTCGAAAATGCTATATCCGCATGCTCATATTTCTTTATCCGGAAATAAATTTCACCAACATAATAAAATGCGCTGGAGCGTCGGTCGTCGTTTTCTGGAGCAATTGTAAAATATCTACCGAAGGCAGATAGAGCTTCCTCATTCTTATTGAGGAAAAAGAGCGCCTCGGCCATCGTCTCGAGGACACGATGGTCTTCTCTTGTATTCAACACAGATTGGGCATATACGACCGTATCAACATATCGATGCAAACGAAACAGATTCCAGGTTTTGAGGGTCTGCAGATCAGGATTGGAAGGCTCTTTAGATAATAAGCGTTCTGTCATAGCAAGAGAACGCTGAAAAGCGAGCTGACTTTCTGCTTTGCGAGTCTCCGCCATTTCGAGTCGGCGACCATCCC
This sequence comes from Treponema sp., assembly GCA_012516755.1. Classification (GTDB taxonomy): domain Bacteria; phylum Spirochaetota; class Spirochaetia; order Treponematales; family Rectinemataceae; genus Rectinema. Next base: position 13,069 of record JAAYWE010000216.1, on the reverse strand, counting down.
AAAAAAGTGATAGGGCTGCGCTGTAACTATCCTGTGCTCCTAAAGGCAGAATTGTGATGGTTATCCATCCAAGAAAAAGAAGAATCCAATAATATCCTGCTAGTAAAGGATGCCTTCTGCCCTGTGACACTCCACCTGCCTCCTCTCCTTTATTGAATAATCTCATTTATAGATTGAGCGGCACGCCTACCCTCGCCCATAGCGAGTATGACGGTCGCAGAACCCAGCACTATATCTCCGCCGGCATAGACGCGATCGATACTGGTCCTTTGTCGATCATCGACTATGATATGACCATGACGATCTACCTGGAGCTCAGGAGTAGTCTTAGAAATCAGAGGATTGGATTCATTGCCAATGGCTACTATCACCGTGTCAAATGGAATTATCTCTTCGCTCCCATGAATGGGAACCGGCTTTCTTCTGCCGGATTCATCTGGTTCTCCCAATTCATAAGACAGCACTTCGAGGGCGGCGACTCTTCCTCTATCATCTCCAAGGACACGCGTCGGGCTCTTTAGAAAATCAAAAATTATTCCCTCTTCCATGGCATGTTCAACTTCCTCAGCCCGTGCGGGCATTTCAGACCGAGTGCGTCGATATAGAACACGTACTTCCTCTGCTCCTAACCTTAGCGCCATGCGAGCTGAGTCCATGGCCACATTGCCTCCGCCCAAAACAGCGACACGCCTTGAATAATAGATGGGGGTGCCAGCCCTACCTTTCAAGTAAGCCTTAAGAAGATTAGTTCGCGTAAGGTATTCATTTGCGCTGAAAACTCCTACAAGGTTTTCTCCCGGGATATCCATAAATTTGGGTAAGCCCGCCCCTGTGCCTATGAATATAGCATCAAAACCATCTTCTTTAATTAGGGAAAGAAGCGGACGAGTTCTTCCGACCAGGAAATTGAGCTCAAAATCGACCCCCATCGATTCTAGGACCTCCGCTTCAGCCTGCACGAGGACTTTGGGAAGCCTGAACTCCGGAATTCCATAGACCATAACGCCTCCTGGTTTATGGAAGGCTTCGAAAATCGCGACACTGTGGCCTTCTCTTCGAACATCGACTGCGCAGGTAAGGCCTGCAGGGCCTGACCCGACAATTGCTACCTTTCTGGCTGTCTTTTGAGCAACATGAGGTATTTCTACGGCGCCTCTGCTGCGTTCATAATCTGCGGCAAAGCGCTCGAGCCTGCCTATCTGAACCGCTTTTTCAACACCATGAAGAGCCTTGCCAACCGTGCATGGCGCCTGACATTGCGTCTCCTGGGGGCAAACGCGCCCACATATCGAAGGAAGCAAATTGGTTCTCTTTATTATTCTGGCGGCGCCAAGGAAATCTCCTTCCTTGATCTTGCCGATAAACCCTGGAATATCGACTCTCACTGGGCAACCCGCGATACATGGAGCATTCTTACACTGCAGACAGCGCTCTGCTTCTAACATAGCTTGAGCAGAACTGTACCCCAGAGCTACTTCATTCATGTTGCTGCGGCGCTCGATAGGATCCTGAGCGGGCATTGCCTGAGGAGGTATCTGCATTCTCATCTTTGGGGTAATTGGTCCGGAGCGCAGCCGGGAAAGTTCGAGTTCAGCTTCTTCCATTGTAGATTCTTCTTTATGGCTCATTGTGCAGACTCCTTGGGACGAGACGCCGATATCTCTGCTGCATCGAGCTTCTCGAGCTGCAGCTCTAGATGACAGCGATCGTGAGCTTCTTTTTCTATGTCTCGATATGTTCCAAGACGGGTCATCATTCCATCCCAATCGACAAGATGGGCATCGAATTCAGGGCCATCCACACATACGAATTTTGTCTTTCCGCCAATGGATACGCGGCAACCTCCGCACATACCTGTGCCATCGAGCATTATCGTGTTAAGAGAGGCCAGCGTTTTGATACCGTAAGGCCTGGTTGTTTCAGCACAGAATTTCATCATAATAGGCGGGCCTATAGCGACCACGAGATCAGGCGGAGGTGCTCTCCTACAGAGCTCGTCGAGCGGTTCTGTGACCAGAGCTTTTCGTCCGAAGGAGCCATCGTCTGTAACCACAATATATTCATCCGCAATTGCTCTGAGCTCGTCCTGCATTATGAGAAGATCCTTTGTTCGAGCCCCCGAAATGACCGTAACCCTATTTCCCGCTTGCCTTAGAGCTTTAGCAATGGGGTATAATGGAGCTGATCCTATGCCGCCGCCCACACATACTGTCCAGCCATAACATTCGATATGGGTTGGATTTCCCAGAGGACCGAGCAGGATAATCTTGTCTGCCGGATTCTTGAGGGCAAGCTTGTGCGTGCTGGCACCAACGGTCTGGAAGATCAGAGTCACTGTTCCTTTATCTGGATCTGCGTCTGCGATAGTAAGTGGAATTCGTTCCGAATACTCATCATCGCACATAACAATGACAAACTGCCCCGGCTTCCGTTCTCGTGCAACAAGAGGTGCCTCTACTTCGATTCGGAAGACCTCTTCCGAAAGCTGTACTTTTGAAACTACATTATGCATGCTTCTCATTCTCAACTCCGCATGTATTTTAACGGGGATTAGTGATTTTTGTCCATAAACCAGATTATTCTCTCTGTGCTTATTCCTTCTATAATCTCCGCTTTTTGCAGCTATACCTTGAATATACCTATACAATACTCCATCTTAAGAAGAGAATAGTACAATATAAGACCGATTATAAGAAGAAGAAGAAGGAGTACCGATGCCCCTGCCAATCGTATCCCAAAAGCTTAAAGACGAAGCTCTATTCAAACCTCTCGATTTTCTGGCTTACCTGGATAAGGCCGGTATTGCCCTATCCCAAAGGCCGGCGCCCCAAACCATCGTTCTAAGTTACCAGAAAAGTCTCTGCGATTTTGTCCGCGCCACATTTCCTTGTGAGCGAGCCAAAGGCTATTTTGGCCGCTTCGTGCATTATGTAGATGTATCAGATATGGATGATTCACGAGATAAGCACTCGCCGATCGGCAATAAGACCATCGCTATCGCATCAGACTTCGGTGTCGGAGCACCGGCTGCCGCAGTCATGTTAGAAGAACTCATAGCATGGGGAGTAAAGGAATTCATCTCTATTGGATTTGCCGGTTCTTTGCGCGAGGATATTCCGCCTGGAACACTAGTGGTCTGCGATGGCGCATTCCGCGACGAGGGAACTTCCTACCACTATCTGGGCAGCAATGTGTCGGTACACCCCGAGCCGAGACTCACAGAGGCACTTGAAAACTCGCTCAAGAGAGCTGGACTAGCATATGCCAAAGGCCCAACATGGACCACTGACGCCATTTACCGCGAGACTAAGTCAGAAGTCCAGTACTTCCGCGAACAAGGAGCCCTTGTGGCGGATATGGAAGCGGCGGCACTCTTTGCGGTAGCGCAGTATCGCAATGTCTCCATAGCTTCTTGTTTTTCTGTATCAGATACATTGGCTTATCTCGAATGGAGGCCTGAGTTTCACGCTGAACCAAGCATGCAAGGGCTCGAAATGCTGTTCTCTTGTGCCATAAAGGCGTTACAATAATGTTGTTCAGCTAATGCAATAACACCGGGCAATATGGAAAATCCATATTTAGATGTCTATCCGACTCTCTAGCGGCCATGTGCCGGATACAAGAGACATGGGCATAACGATACTTCTCTCTCCCAGGATAGTGCCTGGATTCAATACCGAATTGCAGCCAATTTCGCAATTATCACCTATAAGTGCGCCAAATTTGGTAAGCTCTGTTTCAAACTTTTCTCGAGAATCTAGACATTTTGCCCTAATGGGCTTTCCATCGAGTCTAAAGTTCGACAGAATGACTCCTGCTCCTATGTGCGCATGGTGCCCCAGCACAGAATCTCCCACATAGTTGAAGTGTGGTGCCTGAGCTCTTTCCAGGAGAATGCAATGCTTGAATTCGCTCGCATGCCCCAACACAACGCCTGAACCAGCGAGCAATCCGCCTCGAATGTAGCAGTGGCTTCGGATTTCACAACCCTTTCCAATCCAGGCTGGTCCGCGGATAAAAGCCCCCTCTTCTATAATGCAACCCTCGTCTATGAAAACATCACCTTCAATGTGTACGCCTTTTGGAATAGAGGATCGGATTTTCTCTCCAGATACGGCATCGAGTCTAGATCGAAGATAAGAATCAAGTAACTTGAGCACATCCCACGGCATGGCGGCTTGCATGAACAGATCTTCAAATTCGGCACATTCTCCGTATTCATTATCTGCAAAGTGCCATAGTCTGGGAAATGACTTGATTTTCCAACTACCAAAAAGAGGCGATGGATAAACCCCTTCTGCTACGAACCCGAAGATCCGCCGCCTTACTTCTTGCAAATCTTCCGGGTTTGTAAGGCCAAAACTCCGCTCGCTAGCAGGAAGCATGCGTACTCGTGCTCTCTTTTTCTCCACTATACTCTGGATCAGATCAGGCAACAGGAATTCCTGCGTAGGAGATTCGATATATCGACTTAGAAATTCCTTCCAGCCTTGCCATGCATATTCGAAAATCGAATAATCCAAGCCCCAAAAGTTCATGGAGACAGCAGCATCGGGACTCAGCTCAACTATGCTCTCGCCCTGTTCTGAAAAAAAGCGCTTTCCTTCACGCCATACCTTCTTGTGTTCTATTATCTTTTCAAGATAACCATCGGCTGATAAGGTGCATATTGCTCGCGATACCGTTCCAGAAGCTGGAACGACATCTTCTAATCGATACCCAGCGAAGCATAATTCTCCTGGATTACTAAATAGATTTGAACCTACTGCCTCGAATGCACGCCGGCCATAGTAATCGTCAGCATTGATAACCGCAAAAGCCTCACCTTGTTTGAAAAGCTCTCCAGCACAGAGAAGCGCGTGAGCCGTTCCCCAGGGCTTGACTCGCTTGCTCTCTGCAAGGCCACCTTCCCTTTGGCCTAATTCCCTTGGGTCGAGCTGCTTCTCTCCATTGATCTCGGCAAGAGCCTTATCCAATAGGAAATCAAGTGTCTGATAGGCGAGCGAATAGCGTAGATCCGAGGGTAAGCGCGAAAGGATATTCGATCTGAAATCGGCCTCGATGTCTGGCCGAATCAGAAATATAATTTCGTCGAAGCCTGCTTTTCGAGCATCATATATGGAGTATTCGAGTAAGGTCTCTCCATTAGGACCAACCTCTATAATCTGCTTTGCTCCACCGAATCTGGAGCCGATACCGGCCGCAAGTACCAATAGTTTCATGGCTGAATGATGCGCATTCTGATGGCCCTGGTCAAGCCGCAAATACTGCTACGAACCTTGTTTATGGCAGCAAGGATTAGTTGACAAGAATCAGTTGACTGCCATAGAAAAACCGACAGTGTCCGAGTATATTCCCGCTTTAGCACCATGATCGCCAGGTATCTTGACAGTGCCCAATAAGGCCTTGCTATAAAGATAATTAGCGGTCTCTTGATCGAGAATTATGCTTGAATTAAGATAATACTCTTTGCCATCGACTATTATCGTGTATTGTATCTTGTCTTCAGAATTGCTGGAGGTAAGAAATCCACCGGAGGCCGTATGCATTGTTAGGGTATATCCAGTTGTTCCCCTGATGAAAATCCCAAAATCGGCGCTTGCGCCATTTGATATCTCGCCAAGATCAATATTGTATGAAGTCGCTCCGGTATCATAATTGGCATTCCGCGAACCAACGCGCACATCTACTGCTTTATCGACTGCTGCTGTGTAAGTGAAACTTATAGTATCTTCCGGATTGCCTTGTCCTGGGGAACTCTTTTTATAAAGTAATAGAGTAAAAGTCCCGGTATAGGTACCATATGGTGCGCTTTGGCCTTTGACAAGGCGAGGATATATTGTAAAGGTTTGAGTAAGAACATCTGGCTTTGGATCGAAGGATCCTGAGATATAATAAGAAGGCGAATAATCTGCAGTGCTTCTGATCTCTGTTGTATGAGAGGAATCTTTGTAGAAGCCTATTTCTATAGACCCCGAAGATGATTTAAGACTTCTTGAAGAGGGAGACGATTCTCCATTTATAACAACTGAAAAATCGCTTGCAGTGCCTGTGCTTTTATCCATTCGCACCGTAAAGGTAAACGCCTGGCCACAAGTGTCGTTCCCAGAAAAAGGACCATAAGTAACAGGACTCGGAGCAGATATCGGATCTAAGGTCAATTTTTCCGCACTCACAAAAATCACGATAGCGAAACAAATTATCAAAAACAACCAAAATCTTCTTCTCATATGCTATTCCTTTATTCATTATAGTCCTATTTGCTCTCGATGTGTAGCTTTATATCACCTAAGTCTATTCTGTCCTCGTCGGTGTCGGGCAATTCGAACTGAGTGGTTCCAAAGCCTTCTGGCCATTGTATTTGGTAACTTCCGGGAAGAATATCATAGATCTCAAAATCCCCCAGTTCATCAGTAAAGGTAGAAGTCACAAGCGAGCCTCCAAAATCGAAGACATCACCCGGCAGATATGAAATTGGTTTGCCTTCTTGATTGATAAGTCTACCGTTAATGAAATATCGTTTGATAACATCGCTTTCGAATAGAATACCACTCCTGAAAGCAGGGGAGAGCGTAATAAAGGAGTAGCGCGGAGCAACATTCAGCTCAGTGGCTCTAAGATCGATCGATAGTATTGTTGTTTCGTAGCTTTGAATAGGAACGACGATGTTTTTTCCGCCTGCTGCCTGATACTGAGATCCATTGCTGACTCTATAGATAATATCCTTGTCTTTCAATTCTGGCGAAGCCGTAATCAGGAGGAAAGAATCCGGTACCTGGCGCAAAAACGCAACATGAGTCCCAGCAAAAGCCATTGAGCTTCTAAATTGGGTGTATCCACCCAGAGAATAGCTCTCCGAGCTAGGGGAATAGTTGAAGGTTCCATTTGCGCTTACATCGAAATATTCTGATGAATTTCGTATTCCCAGACTCATCGAGCCATCTTTCGATGCACCAGGAAGTAAGTCGCTTGCGCCAAAATTCGTATCAAAAACTCTGCCAAGCATGTAGAGCTTATCGTTGATGCTGATATTCGTCTGTCCTCCGGAACTCTGCATGAAATTAAGAACTCTCGTTGTGTCGTCTTTGGGCATTATCGTGAAAGACAAATTTAGTGAAAACGTTGGTGCGCTAGATTCTGCGAAAGAAAGGCGTCCTGAAAGACCAAGATTTCCGCCAGCCGCAATTGCGGTGCTGATTGAAGCAAAGACTTCATGAGTCATTTTAGCAGGCGATGAGTATGTATAATAAAGGGAATAGCTCAATCCTATGCCAATATTTGCAAAGATCTTCGTGTAGAAATTGGTCGAGAAAGAGAGAAAAGCACTGGGAACCGTTCCGCTGGGAGAAGATATATTAGGAGATAAGAATCCTTCACCTCGAAATGTGGCAGAGATTCCAAAGATGGGTAGGTATATCTTTGAAGGCATGGAAAAGAGATAGCTCAGCGTTGCCGCTGGTGAAATAACAGGTCCCCAGCCATCCCATCGCCCTACAATAGAGCCGGAACCATTCAGTGTGCCGATTGGCAGTGCTGTAGAAAAAGTCAGTCCACCCATCGCGGAGCGCTTGTCGACCTGAAAGTTTATGCCGCCCGAAAGAGTGGACAAAAAGCCATATAGATAATAACCTGAGGCGATAAATTCGCTGAAGTCGGTACGCGATGTTCCAGCGGAAAGAGCATACTTCGATGTCCCGGGTTGCATTATACTGGCTTCTCTCGGAATTATGCGACGAAATACCTGGACATTTCCATCTATCTCTTCTATGCGCAGAACAAATTCATTCAACCCTGTTGTAAAGGGCAGATCGAGAATCCGATAATTGCCAGGTTCGAGAATAACTTGCCGAATAAGCCTTCCATTAGCTTCTACAGACACCCTTGCAGTCTTATGGATCGTAAACTCCGTTTGATTGTCTATGTATCCAGTGCGTACCATATATTGTCTATCTTCGAAGCTTTCGAGAGACATGGCATAAAGCGATGGTTGAGATTGATTGCTAACCGCCGGGATGCTGATCTTTCCAATTTTCGTCCTTGAATGTATTGCTGTGTTATCCCAAAGCAAATAAACCGAGTTCATGTTCCAGGAAAAAACCTGAGAAGGCCCGAACGCATATGAAAAAAAATTGTCTGAGAAGAGATGAACCCCCTTTACGTCGATCATCGAGTTGAGACGTGTAGAAAATAGGACTTTTCCTTCCGATATATCAGAGACATGCAAGTCCGATTCATTCTGGATATAGCCTGCAAAAGGTTCAGGCCGGAGAATAGGCTTGTAATTCAAAATTTGTTCAGGCACAAAGTCGATATCGACCACAGGGCTGTATTCCGGCGGAATCACAATCGAAAGACTAAGTTGCAATTCATTAAATACAAAGGAAATACCAGCAAGAGAAAAATCATTGGCCGTGAGCCAATCGAGCTCTTTGAATAGCGTGTCGAATATAACCGAATATATATCGGGACGAAGGTAATTTATGAGAAGCCGCGAGGCTATTTCTTTATTGAGAATAGGTTCATTGTGCCATATTCCTGTTTCTATATCTCCTATCGGTTTGCCATTTATACTGATGGAGAATTGTATCTCCAGTTCTGGCACAATGCTATCGTGAACGATAGGTGTTTGGGGGATTTGCGCATCTATAGGGGGGAGCCATAAAAACAAAATCCAAACAAGAACGTATACATTTTTTTTCTTCAACATTTCTTGCTCACTCTGGCCTTACAAAAAGCCTTGAGGCTCAGCGCTTCCAAAGATCATGTGGAACCGCATAAGCGATTTATTCGATTGTTGCGGTCAGCGTGCCTGTATAGTTTTTGCCAGGAACCGCGTCCTCGCAGGGAATAAAGAATTTTCGCACATTGCCAGCCAGCAGGTTTTGACCATTAATTGCACTGACAGATTCATCTTTCAGCGTGATTGTAAAAGAGGAGCCAGAGATCTTCATTACAGGATCGTTGATAATAGCATGACGCGTACCACTATTGGTTATTGTAACAAAGAAACCCTTTTTGCTTTCTTGCTCTCCATACTCAACCTTTGTGACACTTACCTTATGGCTAACATTTGGCGGGGCTACATAAAGAGCCGCAATGTATCGAAACATCACCTTGACGCCGGAAGTCTGCTGCTGGCTAAAGTCGATGGGTACCTGCTCCGCAATAATGCGATAAGCGACTTCTCTTGAAAGCGATGGGTTACCCTTGTATTGTACCTTGATATTCTGAAAGGAGTTAGGCTGTACGACAACGCGAGTCGGGAAAATAGCGAATAGATTATCTGCGGGCTTATTGGTTTCGTTGCCATTCTCGTCGATTTCTCGCATCATAGCTTTAATGGTTATCGCGATCTGCTGCGAACTGTCATTTGTAATTCGAAAACTCGCGATACTGTTTGCACCGCTGGGCGATATGGTTATCGACATTGGCATGAAAGTAAATGCTGTTGCCGTTGCCGCGATTGAGATTAGAAATACCGCGACCAGAATAAGCTTATGACAAGACTGTCTCTTATACATGCATTCCTCCCACTATTTTTATTATTCTATATGTAAAAGAGGATAAGTGCAATTGCATTCCGAGATCGCTTGACAATCTCTCTATCTGCTGGTATAAGAGCTTCTGTCGTTCGCGGCATGCAGCGGGCGGTTAGCTCAGTTGGTTAGAGCACCAGTATGACACGCTGGGGGTCGCAAGTTCGACTCTTGCACCGCCCAATGCCTTTCTATAGTCTGCCGCTGTAGCTCAGTTGGTAGAGCAATGGACTGAAAATCCATGTGTCATCAGTTCGATTCTGATCGGCGGCATATAGCCACCTCATAATGAGGTGGCTTTTTTTATGCATCCGAACTAGAAGGCTCAAACAGGAGGCTCAAACAGGATGCTAACGACAGGACGTATCGAGATTGGCTTGGTCATCCATTCTATTGCCAGACTCCCATGATAATCCATCTCATCACAATAGGCTCAGGTTTCTGATTTTCCGATAGGGTACTGCGGCAAGAATCTTCTGTACTTTTTCCACAAGTTCCGGATCTTCGTCGGAGAGAGGCAGGGTGAGTTCGTTTTTCTTTAGAATTCTGTCTAAATCGGTATAGGATAGGCCTATGGCAAATTCATCAGTTATGCCAGGGGCTAGATCAGGGCTGGGTTCTTTTTCGATGATTCTCTGTGGGAGGCCGATCTCTCTTGCCAGCTCGAATACCTGTGTCTTATAGAGATGCATTATTGGTTCTATATCGCTCGAATCATCTCCCCACTTGACATAGAATCCAATAAGAAATTCTGTTCTGTTGATGGTTCCGGCAACCGCATAACCTCTCTGTTCTGCTTCATAATAGAGAATTGTCATTCTCAATCTGTTTTTGGTTCTATAGTATGCCAGATTTCTTCTGTTGGATTGTCCGCCTGCGCTTTTAAGATCGTTGATATAAGGAGAGCTGGTCTTTTGCCATTGGGCTCTAACATAGTCCTCTTGAATTTTCCTTGGAAATATAAAAGCTGGGGGCTTTGTCCTATAGATTCCGAGACGTCTAACCAGGGGAGAAATGCTCTTTACAGAATATCTAATTCCGAGATATCTACAGACCAACAGGGAATCCGAGACTGTTCTCTTTGATGAATCTCGTTCCGGTAAAATGAGAGCAAAGACTCTTTCCCGACCAAGGGCTTCCGTCAAGAGTTTACCGACAACAGCGGAATCGATCCCTCCGCTTATGCCTATCACGGCTCCTTCGAATTCATACTTGGCGATCTGCGTCCTGATGAATTCAACGATTCTTTCCTTTTCTTGAGATGGATTGATTTCTACGGGCATGAAGGGCCTCTTTGATATCAGCGAAAATACACTTATGGATACATCGAAGAATATGTTGCCATATTGACGCCGCCGATATATTCAAATATAGCATAAATGCTGTAGAGATTCGCCAAGGAGAGAAATCGCATGAAGATACTAGTGATCGGTGGAGCAGGTTACATTGGGAGTCATGTTGCAAGAATGCTTGCTGACAATGGCAATAAGGTCAGCATCGCAGATAACCTTTCTACCGGCACAGAAGAGAATCTCTTTTCTGATTATGATTTCTATAAGGGCGATATTCTGGATTATCCCTGGCTTGTTTCGATAATGAAGCATGGATTCGACGCAATAGTACATCTTGCCGCCGCAAAGGCTGCAGGCGAATCCATGATCAAGCCAGAAAAATACGCGACACAAAACATTACCGGAACGATAAATATCCTCAATGCTGCATGTCAAGCGGGTATTTCCAAAATAGTATTTTCTTCCTCGGCAGCCATATATGGTGAGCCGAAATACCTGCCGATAGACGAAGCGCATTCCAAAGAACCAACTAATTTCTATGGTTTTACTAAGCTCGAAATCGAGCGTCTTCTCGAATGGTATGATAAGCTAAGAGGGATCAAATTCGCAGCGCTGCGCTATTTCAATGCGGCTGGATACGATATTGAAGGCAGAGTGCGAGGATTAGAGAAAAATCCAGCTAATCTCGTGCCCGTCATTATGGAAGTGGCTGCTGGAATGCGGTCAAAGCTCGAAATCTTCGGCACCGATTATCCTACCCCGGATGGTACTGGTGTACGAGATTATATCCATGTGACGGATCTTGCCCAAGCCCATTGTAAGGCTTTGAATCATCTGGCGGATGCAAGGCAAAGCTTTGCTGTAAACCTGGGATCGGAAAAAGGCCTGTCCGTCCTGGAAATTCTTAAAGCCGCAAGGCGAATCACGGGTCGGCCAATTCCGGCTTCGATAGTGGAGCGGAGGCCAGGAGATCCTGCTAAACTGATCGCATCGAGCTGTGCGGCAAAACAGCTCTTGGGATGGGAGGCGAAATATTCCGATGTAGATACAATTATAGCCACGTCGTGGCGCGTCTACGAAAAGCATTTGGCATAGGCAATTCGATAGAAGCATATCTGCCTGGAAAGGAAAGGGGAAAATCATGACAGAACTTGCTCGAGCATTTGAGTTTCTGGAGGCTCAAGAGAGGGATATTATCCAATTAGAGAGTCTTCTCACTGCTTATCCAGCGCTCGCTCCCGAATCAGGGGGAATTGGAGAGATTGAGAAAGCTTCTGCTCTGGAAGAGTGGCTCAAGGCACAAGGAATCTCGAATATCGAGCATTTCGATGCGCCTGATCCGCGCGTTCCTTCGAAGTTACGTCCAAATCTGGTGGCGACTATCCCTGGAAGGCGTGTAGAAGGTCCACTCTGGATCATGTCTCACCTGGATGTCGTACCGGAGGGTGAACTAAGCTCATGGGAGAGCGACCCATGGAAGGTAGTTGTCAAAGATGGCAAGCTCTATGGCAGGGGTGTCGAGGACAATCAGCAGGGCATTGTATCATCAGTATTTGCGGCGCTGGCATTCGTAAAGCAGGGTATTATCCCGGAGAGAACGATAAAGCTCTTATTCATAGCCGATGAAGAGGTCGGTTCCAAATTTGGCATTCAATACCTTCTTGAGAACCATAGTCTCTTTGGAAAGGATGATATTATAGTCGTTCCGGACGGCGGCTCGGCCGATGGAACAGAAATCGAAGTAGCCGAGAAGAATATTTGCTGGCTCAAGATAAGGACCAAGGGGAAACAGACCCATGCCGCAATGCCGGACAAAGGCGCGAATGCACTTCTCGCCGCTTGTGATCTAGCTCTACGCGTGCACAGGCTGGAGAAATCCACTTTTACCGCCAGAGATCCGCTTTTCTTCCCGGATCGTACCACCATAAATCCCACCAAAAAAGAAGCAAATGTGCCCAATATCAACACAATTCCGGGCGAGGACGTTTTCTATTTCGATATGCGTATTTTGCCCGTCTATCCGGTGTCCAGGATGCTCGAAGAGGTTATGAAGCAGGCGCATGCTATAGAAGCCGAATACAATGTAAAAATCGAACTCGAAGTGATTCAATCGAATGAATCGAAGGCTACGCCAGCAGATGCTCCCGTAGTAGGTATGCTGGCTGAGGCTGTAAAGCAGGTATATGGAGTCGAAGCAAGACCAATTGGCATAGGAGGTGGAACGGTAGGCGCTTATCTGCG
>JAAYWE010000215.1 GCA_012516755.1 Treponema sp. | reverse complement strand
CCAAAACCATGACCCGCCTCTTTTCTAGAATGTGTTCCTCGATAGAATGCGTCGAAGATGTATGGCAGATCATCTTTCGAAATTCCAGGTCCGCTATCAGCTACTATCAATACTGGTTGGCCATTCTTCATATCCAAAGCAAGTTCCACATGGCCACCGGCTCCCGTAAAGCGAAATGCATTGGATATGAGATTTTCGACAGCGCGCTCGAATAGCGGACGATTCATTCTGACGCCTGGAAGGTCTTTGGGCTCTTCTTTCGATAAAGCGGAACCAAAATGCCCAAAACCATATTGCAGTTCGAGCCCCAGAAGATGTGCATCTTCTTCAAAACGCTTGCCTAGAGACATAAGAAGAGGCCACAAGTCCACAACCTCTTGTGGCAAATTAAGATCATCAATCTTCATGAATTCGATCAATTCCGAAACAAGATCTTCAAGCTGTGCACTCTTTTCTCGAATGATCTCCAGATAATGAATCCTTGTGGCTTCATCGGAGGCCATATTATCGCTCAATGCGTCAGTATAGCCTTGTATAAGAGCAATAGGCGTCTTTAAATCATGACTCACGCCGATGAGCATGTTCATCCGCCGGGAAATCATATCGCGAAGTGTGATCCGCATGTGGTTGATGCTGTCTGCAAGAGAGTGCAATTCTAGCGCGCCGCTTCCCTTTACCTCATGATCGAGCTTACCCCCTGCAACTATGGCCGTATCTTCGATTAGATTGTTGATTGCCTTTTCTGTCGATCGGAGTATCAAGAAGGACATAAAACCCGCAACAATAAAAGCTCCAAGCGTAAAGCTCGTCAAGAGCATGAAATTTCGATTCCGAATATCTTCTCGTGATAAGAAAGGCTGAATGTCAAAAATCAAGAGAGGGCTTTCTTCTAGGCTTGCATCGATAGGTAAAAAGCGCAGCTCAGGTCTAGGCTTCCCATACGGGGGTGGTCGAGCAATATCCATCACATCTATTTTGCTTCCTGCGGGCAAGTCCTTAAATGAAGAAACCCTAACAGTGCCATTTGGCTCTATCAAGGCGGCATCCATTATGGGTAATCCTACTCGCGCTCCTATGCTTCGAATATCCTCTAGTGAGATATTGTTATCCAAGCTCCACTCTTTTGCGATCTCATCGATAAAGAAACGGGTCGTTACTCGAGGATCACGCTTGGTCTGTTGGCCTGTAAAGAAGAGTAATCCGAATACTAGAGGAAAAAGCGTTACAGCCATGGTAAGAATAATAAACTGAGTTCGGAGCCTAAGCTTCATTTTGCTTTCTCCACAAAGGCTTCGGGATTGAATCTGTAGCCCATTCCATATTGGGTTTGGATATAATATGGATTTGTCGGATCGTCCTCAAGCTTCCTGCGCAATCTCTGAATATAGACTCCAATAGCGCTTATATCTCCATATTCCTGACCCCATACGCGTGCATATAGGTCTTCTGGAGTAAATGGCCTGCCTGGATTGCTTACAAGTTCTTTTAGAATATTGAATTCGCGCGCGGAAAGACTGATGGGCTCGGAATTCTTGGTTAAATACATCCCCTCGAGATCTAGCTCATAAGGTCCGAATCTTACGATGCTTCCATTTTGCCGCATTTGAAGTTTGGCCGTGCGCCTCATGTGAGCTCGGATACGAGCGGCAAGGACCTTCGGAGGACAGGGTTTAGTCACGAAGTCATCCGCTCCTACACCAAGCCCAAAGATTACATCTTCATCAGCCTCTCTTGCGGTGAGAATCATTACAGGCATGGACTTTGTATTCCTGAGTTGTTCGAGGAATTGAAAGCCATCCATTCCCGGAAGATTAAGGTCGAGCACTATGAAATCCCAATCTTCTCTCTGTGCGATGGGGAGAGCGCTCTCTGCATCGAATGCAAGCTTGCACTCAAAGCCTTCATTCTGAAGATAGAGCTTATAGAGCTCAGCGAGCTCTTTTGTGTCTTCGACGATTAGAATTCTTCCATGCATGCCCCCTCCTCTGCAAACGTGCTTGGCAACAGTGCCAGGCTACTTGCATTTATTCTCCATTTCATAGCATCAAAATTCAATTGCATTCCAGATAACACTGAACTTCGTCTGAACCTTCTTGACCGAATAATCGGCATTTAGGCTTATGGGCACAGAGGCCTGAAGCGATACCTCGCTGTTGAGCAGGCTCACGGTAAGAGCTGGTGTTGTCATATTGCCTTTTCCCGCATACTCAGAACCAACATCGCCGATAGAAGTCAAATCAGAAATCGTAAAGCTCACCTTTCCTCCTTCATCTCCCACTTGTACCTTGAGCTGGGGATTAAAGCGCAGTGAGCGATCGGAAAAATTGGTAAGAGCATAGACAGAGCCAGTTATACGGGTGATATTGTCACCCTCCCCGAAGCGTCCCGATATCGACGCGGATCCAGCGAGATACCACATACCCGCTTCTGTTGCACTATCGCTATACCTATAAGCGGTAGAATAATCTTCTTCGATTGCTTCTGTTATTGCTTTTCTGGCCGCTGCACTCTGCATTATGCTCGAATCTGCATAACCCATCCCATTATAGTAACCTTGAACATGTATCGAATACGATAGACCGCCTGAATAGCTTTTGGAATATTTGATGCCCAATGTTGATTGTAAGAGAAGCTCGTTTTCCACGCGATAAGCTTCGTAGGTCCCAAGTGTCGAAGACTCTCGTGCATAGATCCTATCGGAACCATACAAGAGTACATTCTCTCCATATACATCGAATGAACCAATAGCCCCAGTAAAACTGAAGATTGCTCTAGGTCTTGCTAGCATATCAGCCCGACCATAGGCGCCAAAACTGAGCTCCCATCCATTTAAGACGAGGTCGTACTTGCTTGCAATGGAAGACGAAGCTGCATCATCTGAAACTGGTGGTACCATATATAACATCAGGTGGTTTAATTTCATCGGTACGTCGACTTTGAAAGCAAAAGGTCCCTCGCGCGCTGCTGTTGGGTCGTCTGGATCAATAGCCGAAAGGCTCAGAATATCAGAGGGTTTGAACCAGTTTCCTACTCCCCAACTAATGCGCTGCTTACCTAGACGAAAGAAAACCGTCTCTTCTATATGTGTATCTACAAAAAGTTCATCTAGACTAAAGGTAGGAGAGGTATATTCTTCGTTGGTAGATAAATAGGACGATGGGTCGTAGTTGAATGAGCCTGAGACATAGAGTCGCACGAGATCGCTCTGACGCAAATCCGCGTATGCACTGGCAGAGGCAGCAAGAATTTGGTTTGGTACTGCAAGAAGATTGCTGGATATGGAAAAATGCAGGTTCTCAGCAGGAAGATAGTCGAATTCAAGATCAGAAATATCTACCGCCCCATAGAGCGTCTGTGTATCTGAGGAGCTGCTCCCAAGGGGAGTATAACTACCATATAAACCAGCTCCAGCCGATCCGCCGATCAAGAAAACCGGGTAAGCCTTGGTATCTTGGACAAGTTGCACGGTTCCCGCCGAAGCTACGCTCGGATCTATTACCGTCACAATATCCTTAGGGCCGCCAAATAGCTCATTTTCATCTATGACTTCAGGAGGAATCAAGCTAGTTCCTGTGCCAGAGGCTTGAGCCCAGATACCGGATGTGCTAATAAGAAATAAAGTCATAACTATCAGAAATATCAAGCCCTTTAGTATTCTTGTTTTCATGCCTCTGCTCCTCACTGACTCACCCGTTCGAGATATTCTTTGGTAAAGTAATAATCAGGGAGCGATTTTGTGGAGATATTGGTATAGGTAACCTGAGAGCGCTTCTCGGGCACAAGGCCATCCTGGAAAATCTGCACCGTAGGCACAAAGGAATCTCCTATCTGTACATATTGGGTATAATAAGCTGTGCGCAATAGCTTCATGGATAGGCTATATTCTTCTACTTTCAACACTATCTTTCGGTCCGCTTCTATATACATCTTGATATAAGGAAATGGAACTTCATCGTTGTTGGCCTTGAGTTCTCCGATTATTACCTTGTAGTTTCCAAGAGTGCCCACAGAGAGCTTTTCCACAGAATAATCTATCGAGCGCTGCCAGCGACGAAAATCATTATTAGTAACTGTCGTATTCTCATAAGTGTCTTTGAGGGTTGTGTGAGTGAATTTTCGGCTTGTTGGATCGTAGCGCCACATATTATTATCAACGCGCAGCATTCCTTGTCCCTTGCGGGATTCCGGCTCCAGGGTGAGCATCAAGAATGCATCATCTTTGTCCCGCCTGAAGATTTGTTCCTTGGTTACAAAGGTACCGCGCGTCGGGCTCACATTTACCGTAGTGATAGTAGCGTTCATATCGCTGTTATAAAAGCTAGAACGGATATCTGTCCGGCGAACGAGCATTAGAAAGTCATTTGCAGTATATTTTGTTATATCATCAGGAAATTTGTAGTCCTTATCTGCTTCCAGAAAGCCCAGCGGGAGCCCAATGCCAGCCATAGGTCCTCCGCCACCTTTTGGTCCGCCCGGAGGCGGGCCACCTTGAGCTTGCGCACACATGACAATAACAAACCCAAGGAGTACAAGGCTTATATCTCTGATGCTCTTTGATGAGAAAAACCAAGTCCTTTTCTCGTAGAATCGTAACATCAAACGCTCCTAGTTTCTGCGCAATCGCAATATCATAAGCATTACGCAGTGATCCTAAGTGCCTCGACGGGCACTACTTCAGCCGCCTTTCGGGCAGGCAAAAAGACTGCGACAATAGCCACAATCATGATAAACACCAAGATTATTAGAAGCTGATCCAAGGTTGGAGCAAATCGCAAATGTCCTTTTACCAGGGCTGCTCCAAAGTCTCCATGTGGATCAAAGGGAATAAAACTAATACCCAGGCCTATTGGCAGGGCGCATATAATTCCTGCAAACGCTGCTGCTCCAGCAAGCAAGATTCCTTCGAAAATAAATGATGCAAATACATCTTTCTTCTTAAAACCAATGCATCGTAGCATACCTATTTCCTTAGTCCGCTCGAGGAGCACCATCTGATATGAATTGGCAATGCCAGTAGCGCTTACAAGCAGCATAAGAATGAACACTGCGTATCCAATCCAACGGATGGAGCCGAGAGCGGAGCCTATTTCCCCAGCGAGCTCCTGTACTGTGGAAATCGAATAGACAGCCTTTTCGGAATTCATCCGGCGTTGACTTGCCTGCTCACTTCCGGAGGTTCCAGAGGCAATGCTATATCCTTTTTCGGTAAGCGCTTCAGCAATGGCTTTGGCCGCGCGTTCTGCATCGGTGCTGTCCTTTAGAAAAATCGCTATCTGCTGCTGCTCATTTGCTTTCATATTCAGATCTGCTATTAGATCCCCAAAAGAAACAAAAGCAGTTGTCATTCCCCCCGATGCGGCATCGTCATAGATCGCCGAAACGGCATAATCTGTAACATTTTGCTGACCGGATGCCGTTGTGAGCCTCACGACCACCTGATCCCCGATTGCAAGGCCGAATCGATCTGCTGTCTGAGAGCTCATGAGCATGCTTCTATCCTGCTCATTCAGCGCTTCCCAATCTCCGCTCGATAGAATGAGGGAATCGTGATATAGCTCATCTTTTGTCCAGTCGACACCACGGAGCGTAAGCTGTATTTCTCTAGTTCCAAAGACTACCGTGGCTCTTGCCTGAGCAAGAGGAGAAACCGTCCTGACATCAGGGATAGCGGATTCTACAGTTTTGGCTATCTCATCATCGATAAATCGATTTTGAAGCCTACCGCTCCAGCTAGGTGTATAGCCCGAAATCAATATGTGCCCGCCGGAATAAAGGGTAACATTGTCTTGAATTGCCTTATCCATTCCGCCCACAAACCCTGAAATCAGAGTCATAACGAGTGCACTAAAAGCCACCGCTCCTCCGAGGGCAATCGTTCTATTGGGCTGCCTACGAAGGTTCCGAGCCGCAAGTTTCAAATGGAGTTTAAAATTTGAAAAATGCATATTCAGTCTCCCCTCATTGCGACAACCGGTTCGATTCGCACTGCCACCCTTGTTGGATACCAGGAAGCAACCAATGCCATGGCTAGAACCCAAAAGAACGCACGACCAGCCGCTCCGATAGATATAAGCGGTCTTAGGATTTCTCCCCCAAAAAGAGCTTCGAAAAAGAGATTTGGCGCTCTAATGCCGACTTTTCCCATAATAAGGAGCAAGATATACCCTAGAATTAGGCCAACTGCCCCAGCGATAAGCACCATGAATGTGGTCTCATATAGAATCATGCTGCGAACAACATGCCGTTTGGCTCCTATGGCTCTGAGTGTGCCAATCTCGTGGAGGCGCTCATTTACGGATATGACAAGCACATTCATCATTATCATGACGACGACGACTGCAATGACCGCAACCAATAGATCGAATACAAGCCGAATCGTTACCGCCGTCCTGGCGACCTTTCCGGCTCCTGCAATCCAATCCTGCACACGATCTCCATCTCCAAGCTCTTCGGAAAAAGCTTCAAGGTCGTCTAAAAGCTTGGAAGTGTTAGAACCATTTTTTGCGCGGATAAGAAGAAACTGCCAGGCAGGTACAATCTCTGCGATGACGGTGGTCGTGCTTGAAGCCTGAGATATCTCTTGGCCAGGATCTTCAGGAATATCCAATTGCGAAGGCTCCAAACCTAGCTCGGATTGCTCTTCGCCTTCTGTCGTAATTGTCTGGCTCGCAAACAGATTATCGAATAGGCTATCAGGATCGAAGTCAGTCAAGAAGGCTGCTTCATGCTCACTCAACTGAGGAGCTCCATCGCGCAGACTTGCAAAACCCAAGAGATCACGCATTGTGTCTGCATCGACAAGGGTGATGCCGGAAAGCTGCGCATTGCTCTGATTGAATTTAATAATTCCCTTCACACTGACTTCGCGTATTACTGTGCCCGCTGAATTCGCCAATGCAGTCATGATGATCTTTGTCCCGGGCTTGACTTCGGTATCGCTGCTCTGTTGAAGTAATGCATATGTGGGCTCGGATAGAAGAACCCATGGTTCATCGCTTTCTTTAGGCCACTCTCCCGACACAAGAGTCAGGTTATCAGGAAAAAAAGCCCGATAATCAAAGATATTCACTCCAAAACAGTAACCCGATCCGAGTTCTTCCTCACCAATTCCAAAGGATACTTGCCCACTTAGGATCGGGAGAATCGAGGCAACATCCTGGCGTGCTTCCAAAAAATCTTCGTATTTCTTTATTTGAGCAATATGAGGCAGCACTTCTTCGCTGCCTGCGGTTTCGCCAAGCACGGTTGTGCTAAATTCTGTTGGACCAGTTACCATCAGGTCGCCGGTGTAACCTTCCACAAACATGCGGCGCAGGCCGGATATCGTCGTATCGATCAGAGAATTCCCAACAAATAGTATTAGAATTCCAAATCCCATTATTAGACCTATAATGAGGGATTTTTTTCGGTGAAGGCAAATATTCCTCCATGCAAGACGTGCAGAAATCATGCTTGACTGCCTTCTGT
>JAAYWE010000214.1 GCA_012516755.1 Treponema sp. | reverse complement strand
TGAAATAATACATTTGCAGGTTTTCAATTTTCAGCAAGCTGTTCATCGAGGTTACCTTGTCTTTAGTTTTGGATGGAGTATCTTGTCCATCGAGAAGCCCAGGAATGCAAAGGTCATGCCCATTATAGCTATCAGTAGTCCTGGCGGCAGCACCCACCACCAAATTCCTTTGAGGATAGCCGCTCCCTGCATTGCATCATGGAGAATCTGACCCCAGGTGACAATAGTTGCGTCTCCGAGGCCTAAAAGACTCACCGAAGATTCATAGACTATTGCACTCGGCACAGATAAGGCCATGGATGCAAAGCTGTATGGAATCAAAAGCGGCACCATATGCTTAAATATGATCCTGGAGTGCTTTGCACCCAGCGCCTTGGCAGCCTCGATATATGTCTCCTCCTTGATTTGGAGAGCCATAGATCTGACTGTCATCACGGAGCCTGTCCAGAAAAAGAGCACCATTGCAGTAATCAACATATAGATGCTCGGCTTGAAAATAGCGGATACCACTATGAGTACAGGCAAAATTGGAACCGAATTCACAATCTGATAGATGAACTGCATTACCGAATCTACGGCACCTCCAAAGTATGCCGAGACGATACCATACATGACTCCGATCAGCACCGAGATAGCAGAAGTCAAAAGCCCAATTATCAGTGCCCATTTGAGTCCAGCCACGAGACCGGAAAAGATATCGCGCTTTGAATCATCTGTTCCTAATAATCCCGAAACAGAGCCTGTTACTACAGTATATGGGTCCTCGACCTCGGAATATCCAGGAACGAGCAATAAGGCTCGCACAATAAATTTATAGTTCCCTTTGAGAGACTTGAATTCGGTGGCCATACCTTCTCTCGTCTGATTGAACACTATGTTGCAGGTTCTTAGACTTTTGCTGGAATACTCTTTGAGAGCCTCTTCGCTTTCATGGCTCTTGATGAAGGTGAACACCGATTCGCGCCCATCATTATCCAAGGAGATTCGGATATCCTGGCCGCTCAATCCTTGTTCGAAACGCTGAGCAAGCTCGATGATCTGTCCATCGGGTCGTTCCACCGCAACTTGTACAGGAAAATCCCCATGTCCAATCATATGAAATATTACATCGAGGGGCGCTTTGTCTGCGGTATAGTCATAATCGAAGGTGTAGGTGGCAAGTTTTATACCTCCATCCATCTCGATTACTTCATCCTTGGGATTCTCGAGACGGACGGTTATTGCGGCTTTCTGCTTTGAGAAGAAGTTTGTCCACGCGGGAGGCGCGCCCGCTGAGTTATCCTGCCAGTAGTCTATACTCCGCCACTTAGTATTTGCTTCTTTCCATGGCAAAATTAAAGGCTCAAAGATCACGACTAGAATCGAGAGAATCAATATCGCAAGGCCAACAAGTCCGGAACGCTCTTTCTTGAATTCTGACCAGAACTCCGATAGTCCATACTTGAAATCAGCAAATTTCATGCCTTGCCTCCCACCTTGATACGCGGATCCATAAACCCATAGGTGAGATCCAGCAATATAAGCCCGACCTGGTATAATCCCACGGTGATGGCAAGGTCTCCCATTAGAACAGGGATGTCATTTTGCTGAACCGCTATCCAATATAGATTCCCCAACCCTGGCCAGGAAAAAATACCTTCGAAAATGATTGCTCCCCCAATCGACGCAAGCAGAGACAAAACTGACATTGTAATTAGAGGAGGCGCGGCGGTGCGCAAAGTGTGCCCAAACAGCACTTTGTTCTCTGGAATGCCACGCGCGCGTGCGGCCATGATGTAATCCTCCTGGAGGATGCTCAGCACAATATTCCTCACTACAAAGGCTATCCCCCAAAATCCTATGAGAAGCAAGGTCAAGAGAGGCAGTGTCATGTGCCACAGAAAATCTATATAATACATTATCCCTTGCGGGGGTGGCACAGTATGCATGCCCCCAGAAGGAAATATCCTTAGTTGGTAGACAAAAAACATTATGAGAATCATCGCAAGCCAGAATGTCGGCATACCATAGACGATCATGGTGATGAGGCTTGTGCTTCTATCTAGCGAACCGCCAGGTTTTTGAGCTTTTTTAAGCCCGAGAATAATGCCAACCACGATTTCAATGGCCATAGCTACCGTAAAAAGCACTAGAGAGCGCGGAATCGCCTCTCCGACGATAGCAAGCACCTCTCGATCGCCTCTAGAGGATTTAATGATAGTCGACTTTCCAAAATTAAAAGTGATGGTATTCCAGGTGCGGAAGAGAATGCGCTCCATTAGCGGACGATCCAGCCTATAGAGCCTGATCAGCTCCTGGCGCCGCTGTTCCTGAAAACGCTGGAGGGCAGATGGCTGCATATTCTTGAGGCGCATGGTCTCAGCCCGCACTTGCTCTTCGATGCTTGAGCGCATTGTCTGTTCATTCACCGTATTGAAAAGCACAGACATGATAAAAATAATTATTACATAAGTAAAAATGCCTTTCAGCATGCGCTTGACGGCAAACCACTTATACATAAGACCACCTATTTATTTTTGATCCCTTGAGAGAATTGCACTTCGATTATTACATTAAAAAAGCATTTTAGAAAATAAGGAGGGCGCCGCCTCTTTTAGACAGCGCCCTTCCCCTGATTTATATCAGAAGACTACAAGCGAAGCAGCTTGAACCGCAGGTGCTTCTGTAGTAAAGACAGACTGCACGACAATAGTGTAGGAACCTGGCTTCAAAGCTGCGAGATCTTTCGCAGGGATCACCGCCTGGAAGCTGCCTGCTTTGACATACTTCGCGGTGTACACAGTTTCTGTGTTGTCCGCCTTGATTAAAGTTACGGTAACTTTGGCCTTGTTATCCGCTGGCTTGGCAGTATCGTCTGGATAGGTCACGGCGGATATCTGAAGGTCGATCTTGGCGTCAACATTGCGCGCCGCAGTCGCAGGCACCTTAACTTCGTCGATTCGCGTTATGGTGGTGCGGAACAGTTTCGGGAAATAATCAGCTTTGTATGTATAATCCCTGAAAGCGGAAAGCTCGACATAGTTAGTATTGAAATCGATTTTGCTCAAGACAAATGGACCATTGGAGATGTAAGCATTCCCATAGGTATCGATGAATTTTATGGCTGCATTATAGCGAGCAACAGCCTGCTCCGGGGTAACCCACTGCTTGATGCAGTCGGGAACATACTTGGCAGCAACGAAGTCCTGCAGCTTAGCTTTGATGTCTTCGACGCATTTCAAATTGATGATATCCACTTCCGTCATAGAAGGGTCATTTGAGAATGAATACTGTGTTCCAGATTTAGAGCCTTCTGCAACGAGCTTAGCCAAAGCTTCGTAGATCTCCCAGGATACTAGAGTCTGGCGTCCGGGGTTGCCTGCCTTGGGGCTGACTGCACCTGTTGCAGCTACACGATCTTTGTCCATCGGCCAGTTGAAATCGAAATATGTCGTAAAGCTCCCATCCTTATTGAGCACAGTACCTTTGGAAACAGGCAAATAGGCCTGATATTGAGCTGCATAAGCTGCATCGTAGTACTTGTCGTCCTCGCCATCCTTGTTAGCCCACTCGTAGGCAAAGGCAGTCGCATACATTATATCAGCTACCGTTATAGGCTGACCGCTGTGCCACTTTCCATAGATGTACTGCTGATTTGCAAGTTTGCTGTAGGACTTTAGATCATTGTTCTTCACATAATCGTATGTTCCTTCGCCTGTTACATCCTTATATTCGATTCCGCTTTCCCACTTCTTTGTCTTAGAATTGAAGATTACCGCAGCTTTGTCGACAGGAATCTGGCCAACAGGCGGCTCGCCTGGCTGGCCTGCAACAATCTTGGTCTCGACATTCTTGAGATCGTATTTTACGCGTAGCGGCGTATCCTTGGCGGCATTCGGAGATTCGAAGGTGGAGGGATCGGTACAAGCCTCGATTATGGCAGCAGAGTAGACATCCGAGAAACCATCGACACCCACAGGATCCCATGCACTCATAAATAGCGCACCGCGAGCCGAGAACTGAGTGATCTTCAATATTTTTTCGTTCTTTTCATTGGGCTTTACATCCGCAGATCGCACTGACCAGTTGTTGAGCCCATCACCTAGGCCATAGAGCATCCGCGAATTGAAACGATCCTTATTGGCAACATAGTACTGGATCTGGCTGCATACATAGATGCGTACCGCTTCCTTCAAGGCCATTTCTTGTACCTTGATGTTGTCGCTCCAGTACTCATCGGCGGTGAGAAACCATCCATTTATGTTCTTCTGAGCAATACGATCGATTTCCTTATTCTCGTAGTTCCAGAAGCCCTCGGTCATCCCGCCTGGCATATAGCCATAGTAGGGTGAATACATCTGACTGATGGTGACATCCCACCAAGCCCGAGTTGCACCAGCACCCCAGCCTTCGGTGTACATCGACCATTCCCAATCTGCGGGGTCGCTGCTGTAGGCAAGATTGCTAGCCTTGGAGCGATCATATTCGAGGCGCTCTACCTTGATCCCGGCTTTCTCGATCTGGTCCGCAATATATCGGCCTTCGAGAAGTCGACCTGTTGGATCGTCGACACGGATTATGAATTTGACGGTAATAGGTTCCTTGTTATAGGTCCACCACTGACCAGACTTTACGAGCTTGCCCTTGTTTTCGGGCAGGTTAGCTGCCGCTCTCAATGCGGCATCTATATCTGACAGAGCTCTTTTCTCATCGCCACGTACCGTCATACCTAACTTAGCAGGCACGAGATTGAAGCGATATGTTCCCGGCTGTCCAGGTGTCTGGGCTGTTATCATTGGCTCGCCTGCGCCCATCAAGATCTCATCGACGATCTTTTTGCGGTCAATGAGCCAATTGAGTGCGTATCGGACTTCCTGAATTGCTAGGGGATTAAAGATCGTCCGACCGTCTTTGGTCTGGAATGTATAGGGCGCTTTGTTTGGAATGTTGTTCAGGAGAAGAGACCAGCTCCCCGATGGCACCGCATAAGTAGAAAGTTTTTCCAGATCAGATGGGAGGATACCATTATAGGTCTTTCCGTCAAGACCAGTGAAGAAGACATCCGTTTTCCCTTCTGCGGTATCCTTGATGGCGATGGTCTGATCCATTCGCACATCGTAGATAACCTTGTCCGCATACGGGCCGTTCTTCACTTGGGCTGTTGCGCTGAGCAGCAGCACCATAGCGATGAACGATACACTAAGAAATTTTTTCATGCGTACCTCCTTTTTTAAGGTTTGCCTTTTTCCATTTTAGAACGAGCTTTTAGAGTTGTAAAGAGAAGAATCATAATTTGCGGCTTGCGGCGCTGTAACAACAGGCGTATTCTTATATTGATCATGCAAGTAAGACTGAAGGGAAAGGTCTAATGTCAATAATAGCTGCATCGAATGGACATTTTATCGACGATAATGGGCGCTGGCTCATTCTGCGCGGGGTGAACCTCGGGGGAAGCAGTAAAGTGCCAACAACCCCGGATGGGCGAACTCACTTTGGAGAAGGATTCTATAATGGCGCGGATGTCTCGTTTGTCGGCAGGCCTTTTCCTCTCGAAGAGGCAGACGAGCATTTTTCAAGGCTCACAAACTGGGGTCAGAAATTCTTGCGCCTTGTGGTGACATGGGAAGCGCTCGAGCATCAAGCACCAGGTGTCTATGATATCGAGTATCTCAATTATATTGAGGGTATAGTCGAAGCCGCCGCTCGGCATGGAATATCTCTCTTCATAGATCCACATCAGGATGTATGGTCTCGCTGGACAGGAGGAGATGGAGCTCCAATGTGGACGCTCGAAGCCGTGGGCTTCGAGCCATCAAGGCTTCATGCGAGCGGCGCTGCACTGCTTCATCAAGAGATGGGAGCGCTATATCCCGAAATGCAGTGGTTCTCCAATCATCTGCGCCTTGGCTGCGCTACGATGTTCACTCTTTTCTTTGCGGGGAACGATTATGCTCCTGGTGTTTGCGCCCGGGGAATGCCAATCCAGGATTACCTTCAGGAACACTATTTCCAGGCTTTTGGCCTGCTCGCCAAGCGAATTGCTTCTTATGACAATGTAGTTGGGTTTGGATCAATGAATGAGCCCGGGGAAGGATTTATCGGAATCCGCGATGTTCGCGCTACTCGAAGTGATATGCTTCTGCCTGGGCTAGCGCCAACTCCCTGGGAAGCGATGTGCGCCGGGGAAGGACTTGAAACGAGCGCCAATAGAGTAGCTGTAAAAGGCCTAAAATTGCGCTCCCTGGAAAGAGTTCCTTTGGGCGCAAAGAGCGTCCGTGCCTGGAAGGAAGGAGAAGTCTGCGTATGGCGTAGAGTCGGCTTATGGGATATCGAAAACGATAGACCAATATTGAAACAGCCTGGTTGGTTTGACTCCGGAAAATCATATAAAGCAAAGAATAGAGCGGGAAAAAATGGGGCTGTCGCAGGTACTCATTCAGTCTTCAACGAATTTTATTTGAAGCCATTTGTCGAGCGATTCGCGGAGCATTTAGCTAATGTATCTGGCAACTCAAAGCGCTTTATGATATTTGTGGAAGGCTATCCACAGGGCGACATACCCATACTTCGGCCTAACTTTTTCTGCGTCAACGAAAGCCATTGGTATGATTCGCTGACGCTTACCATGAAGCGCTGGACTGGTTTTCTTGCATATAATCCCGAAAGACAAAGAGTCGTTATTGGTTCGCATGCGGTGCGGCGCTATTTCCGAGAGGCCTTGGCGCGGATCATGCAGCATTCACAAGAATTCATGAGTAATGCCCCAACTCTTCTTGGTGAATTTGGCCTTCCATTCGATCTGAATAATCGCAAAGCATATCGAACCGGGAACTTTAAACTGCATGCAAAGGTACTCTCTCTATATTATGATGCCCTTGACGCAAATCTCTTAAGCGCAACGCTTTGGAACTATACGGCTGACAACACTCATGAGCATGGCGATGGCTGGAACAGAGAAGACCTTTCGGTTTTTTGTAAGGAAGACGGCGGAGGAAGGGCTATTGCAGGTTTTGTGCGCCCCTATGCACCAGCGGTTGCAGGTGACATTGTCTTGATGCAATTCTACCAAAGAAAAGGCCGATTCATCCTCGAATACAAGCCTGAACATTCTATCAAAGCGCCTTCTGAGCTTTTTGTTCCGATGATACAGTTTCCTCGCGGCGCCTTGATATCTGCATCTGGAGCCACATTCTCTGAGCCTGATTATCATATTGCAAAAGGAACAAAGAAAGCCAGCCTACCTGCAGGCGCGCCTGGAGGGTCCCTTCAGTCTCTTATACTCAAAATCGATGCTGAGCCGGATGCTGAATTGTGCCGCTTGGTAATCTCGCGGCTTTGATAGAAAAACCCAGAGCAATCTTTCGAAGCAGGGTTATTGAGAAAACCTACTAGAGTCTTTTTAGGGACTAATAATATTCAATATCCAATCGCCCATTATTTGCAAGGCTTCAGGCGCAAAATCCTCCTCGATTTCGCTGTATTCCGAGGGTAGCCCTGTAGTTGCATGCTGAAAGAGGTGATTGAGCCCTTCAAGCTCTACAAAAGTAGAGGAATTGTTCCCAGCCTCTGATAAAGCCGATCTAATCGCCTCAAGGTTTGATTTGCAAGGCACTTGGAGGTCTTTCGATCCATTCAGCGCAAGCACTGGCACTTTCACTTTTCTTAGGTAATCCGCAGGATCCAACTCAAGAAAAGTGCGAATCCATGGCGACAATAGTGGTGCTATTACTTGGGGAACCTGAGCTTTTTGGGCTTCTTTGTCCAGGGGAGATAAAACCGGATTCAGGTCGATCTCTTCGTAGAAAACATCAGTCAGTTTTTTGCGGAGCAATTGCTCGTCTCGCTCCTCGATTACAATGTCGTAGAGCTTGCGGTTGAGATTGTTTGCTTCGATGATTTGTTCTCCGCTCAAGCCTGAAGCTCGGCCAATCGCCTCATTCTGCATGAGAAGGAGCTCATAACCTTGAACTCCTGGACCAGCGAGCAGCACGATGAAAGCTGGTCTTGAAGACTCACGAGTCTCATTGAATCCAGCAGCCCCACATGTATCACAAGTGTCTTCGTGCCCTGCACCATTGGCGCTTGCCCAGCCATCCCAACTAATCTCTTCTCGCGCAGCGAGAATCGAGGCGATAATCGCGCCCTCACTGTGTCCGATAATCCCGATATTGTTCTCATCGATACCTTCTTGCCGCGCGAGAAAATCGAGGGCTGCCTGAGCATCAGCAGCAAAATCAAATGTCGTTGCTGCTTGATAGTCACCTGTGGAAGCTCCTACGCCGCGATCATCGTATCGAAGTACCGCAATGCCTCTCTGCGTCAGATAATCAGCGATTATGAAAAAAGGCTTATGCCCTAGAATCTCCTCATCTCTATTTTGTGGACCAGAGCCTGAAACAAGTACCACGGCGGGGAAAGGTCCGTTTACTTTGGGCAGTGTAAGGGTACCAGCAAGTTGTACTTCTTCGGCTCCTCCATTGAATCTGACTTCCTTTACTCGGTAAGCCAATGATGCCGGCTCTTTCATAGGC
>JAAYWE010000025.1 GCA_012516755.1 Treponema sp. | reverse complement strand
TAAGAGTCAAATTCAAGGGATTTTCGAGATCAATATTAATAGTTACTTCCAAATCGCCACTCAATTCTGATTTTGTAAGAGAAATATAGGCATTAGTGGTCTTGCCAGTCACGATTCTGAATGCCTGAGGATTGCCATGCCAAATATTTGTGTCGCCTGAAAGTAGTCGTAAATCGAAAGTAAAATATCCGTTCTGGAGATCCATATTATATGTGGCTGAATTGTCATCGATATCACATTCAAATTCACGAGTATTGTCTTGAGCATCAGTAATTATGCCTTCCACAGAAGGAGATATTATGTTCAAATCTTTTGGCCATGATATGCCCAATGAAAGGCTTCCTGTCCCTTTTATTGGGGCAACAGTCATAGATACTGATGTTGTTGCATTCTTGGATATTAGCACCGTCTTGCCGCAACTTCCGATTCTCTCATCTGAGGCATTGTAAGCTTCTGCAGTAATCGTCCAAGTTCCTACTACGAGACTTTCTATGGTATAGGCTCCGGTTGAAAAATATTCTTCTTCAAATGAATTGCCACTGTCGTTTACTCCTCGGATAAGATATTTGTAAACCTGCCAATCGATATCAGGTTGAAGAAGAGTTTTTGCTGCCATATCAGAACTTTTCTCGATCGTTATGCAGAGATTGCCTTTGGGAATACACAGCTCGCAAGAAATAATTGAAATCCCAATAGCTAAAATAATCATAGCGAATTTAACCCATCTTAAAGCCTCAAAAATTCTATTCTTCATAGATTCCTCCTATTTTTGTATCTTCTTATTCTTATTTTCAAAATATTTAGGCATCTCATTATCTTTTTTTATACATGACAATGAAATTAACATTATCATTTTTTGGCTTCTGAATAGTAAGAACAGAATCATCCGGCAAATCTATCCAATCACTAGATGTATGGAGCGTATTCCCATACGGTCTTAGAGCGCTTTGAGTAGAAGGACTGAATAACGTTGGAGTGGGTGAATAATTCCATAGCGAGAATGCTGGCAAAAAGTATTCAATTCCATTATACATAGAAGATAGCTCTGGAAACGAAAAAACGTCTGGAGGATTAGAATGATCAAAGACAAAAGCTGTAGCGTATTTCTTAAAAATATCATCAAACGAATCAGCTGTACCTAACTTCTTAACGGAGCTTGTTACAGCATCTGTGCCTACTTCGCTTCTTATTAGCATATCATTGAAAAGTTCAGCTCCTCCGAAATTTCTAGCGAGAAAAGCTCCAAATGCATAAGAAGAGGCATAACTCTTTAATACATCTGAACCTGAAAGCCAATCAACCACGCCTGATTGATGGTAGAATCTATTAAACATAGGGATACGTGTGCGAGGAGAACCATCTTCAGGTATGCCAACCGAGTTCCCAATAAAATCTTCAGCGACCATGGAACACATCTCATTAAACCAGACTGGACTATCTACTCCTCTAATCAGCCATTTCTGGTTAAAATGAATCATATGCTGATATTCATGTGAAAGGCATGAAACCATAATCATAGGAAAAAGATCAAGGAAATGCACATCTAGGTAGAACATTTCTCTTTCATTTGACCTTAACCCATAAGCTTGCATCTGCTCATCGCTGTACTCATCCTTCGCCCAGAAATAGCCAAGCACTCCTCCTGTCAGGGATGATTCATAATCATAGTCGATATCATAAAGAAGAATACTAATATGTTGATCAGCATCTATTCCGCCATTGCCATCTAATTCTCCTCCATCCTCCATCCCGAAAATGTTGCTGACAAGGGCTCGTATTCCTTCTGTGCCGGTATATGGAGAAGCACCATTGAACTTTTCCTTAAGAAGATTGATTTGTGACTGATTTACTTTATTATCATTATTTGCTGTCGAAGAAGATGAGAAATATTTGTCGGGAATCCAGAGATATACAGTGTCTGCTTTTGCTAATAGTCGCGATTCTTCTTGAATCCATGCACCATACTGATCCTCTACCCAGAATTTTGCTATTGATGTACCTACAATAAGCGTTGGGTCATCCTCTCCGATCTTAATAACTTCTTCTGGACCCAGAGTAGCCTTTTTCTTCTCCTCTCTTATAGAAGGTGGGACAAAGGCTTGGGCGCGGGGATTATCAGAAAGAAGAATAGCGCTAGAAATTGCTTTATCAGCTGTGGAAGAGAAACCATTCTTATTTTGCATTGACTTCTCTGATTCGGTAGATAAGAGAACACCACCTGTATCAGATGCAGTGATAGCATTAGAAGATACATTAGCTTTATTGATAAATAATTGACCTGATGAAACATTTTTCACCGATAATCTGATGCTTTGCTTTCCTTCAAAATCAAGATACTTAGCTTGGTTGATATTGCCATCGAATACGATTTCGGCTCCTCCACCAGTACTATTCGATTCGCACTCAAGAAATACTTCAGTTTCTTTATTTGCTGCAATTCTAATAGCTTGGGGATTCCATACATATTTTACTGAGCCTCCGTCAGCAAGTTTTATATAGAGTAAATAATATCCAACATTCATCGAAGCTGATGCTGATGCTGTTTTCTCAGAAATACTAGATTCAATTGAGCCAGTATCTCCAGTATCTGATTTCTCATACTGAATAAGAACCCCAGGCGCTGTCAAAGATTCATTAAAAGCCGAAAAATCAACAGTGATTGATAATGATCCCTGACCTGCTTCAAGAGGTATCATCTTTATATATTTTTCTACAACGGCATTAGGACGTATTTCTATCTCAAAATCAGTCTTAGCAATTGTATTGTTGCCACTATCAATTCCATAAAGAGAAAAATTCCATATTCCAACAATCAGATTGGGAATATCATGCGAAGAACTCTCTTCCCATGACTCACTAATATTTTCCCCGCCAGGCCCAATTCCTTCTAGCTTGTATGACGCGATATCTAATACTGGGCCCCAAAAAGATTTTTGAGCATCAGAATCAAATCTGAGTGAAAGTGTTCCTTTTTTGGTTGAATTGAATGAAAAATCGCAGCTAAAAATAATGAGTGATATGAATAATGCATTTAGAATCAATATCAATTTTTTGTAACCGTCAAACGCGCACCGTTCCGCAAGGAGAAAAATGGTGAGTATCCTGTATTCCGAAAGGAATATAGGAAGATGTACCTTAGGAAGAATCGAAAGATTTATTTAGTCATGGGTTTCACTGATATGCGAAAGCAAATCAATGGCCTTGCGCAGATTGCGGAAGCGAAGAAGCCGAAGGAGCTACTCTCAGGAAACTATTTTGTCTTTTTAGGAAAGACAAGGAGAGTTATGAAGATTCTCTATTGGGATAAGACTGGCTTCTGCTTATGGACAAAGCGCCTTGAGGAGGACAGCTTTCCCTGGCCAAAGAAGAGGGATGGCGTCATGCGCACAGATAGGGAGAACTTTAGGCTTCTTTTAATGGGAATTGACATTTTCAAAAAGCACACTGCGAAGCGATATTATGCTGTTTATTAATGAAATAGTATTGAATATCAATACTATTTATGCTATAGTCTTTCTATGGATGCGCTGACCCTAGAGCAGTTACCTGATGATGTTGCGAGCCTTAAGAACATCATCGCAGCTCTCATGAAAGAAGCCTCTCAGTATAAGTCTGAGGCAGCCACTGCGAGCCTTGAAGCGCTCTCATGGCAAGAGAAATACGAAAGCTTGAAGCACCGTTTCTTTGGTTCCTCGAGTGAGAAGAAGCCTAAGGAAGAGAATAGTCAGGGCTGGCTTTTCAATGAGGCAGAGACCTATGCCAAGGAAGCGCCAAAGACAGAAGAGAAGGTTTCGGTCAAGGCCCATGAGCGCGTAAAACGAGGACCTAAGCCAATCCCGAATGATATTCCCCGAGTAGATATTGTGAGTGAATGCTCGCTTGAGGAGCGTACCTGTCCACACTGTGGTGCCTTAAGGCCAGAGATTGGAGAAGAGGTACGGGAAGAGCT
>JAAYWE010000213.1 GCA_012516755.1 Treponema sp. | reverse complement strand
TTGCGGAGAATTGCATGGATAGCTTTCCTTCCCGATATTCATTTCTTATGAGATCATAAAATTGAGCATCTGGAATATCTTCTTTAGCAGCAAGGGAATTCTCTTCAGTTACTTGACTACAGGAAGACAATAGAGCAATCAAGGCGAATAATAGACAAAGAGAAAAAATGCATTTAATCAGCCATTCTTCTCTTCTATAAACACCCATATCCTAAAACACCTATATCCCTGCCTTGCTCCTTGATGGGCAAAGCACTCTTTAGTTTGTACTATAATCTAGAGAGGCTCAAGGCTGCTCCGATAAATTCTCTAAATAGTGGATGAGGAGCTGTAGGCCTCGATTTAAATTCTGGATGAAATTGAACGCCTACTGACCACGGGTGATTTGGCCATTCGCATGCTTCGATTAGTTCTCCATCCACTGTTGTCGCGCTTATGCGTAGATCATGGGCTTCGAGTTCGAGACGAATATCACTATTGACCTCATATCGATGGCGATGGCGCTCGCTGATCAATTCGACACCATAAGCAGCTCGAATGTTTGAACCAACTTTTGTAACCGCATCATATGCGCCGAGTCTCATGGTTCCGCCATAATTTTTCATTTTCTTTTGTTCCTCAAGCAAGCAGACAACAGGATGTTGAGTGGATTTATTGAACTCAGTTGAATGAGCATCTTGCCATCCTAGTATTGAACGCGCGTATTCGATGACCATGATCTGCATACCTAGACAAATGCCAAAATATGGAATGTTCTTTTCTCTTGCATATCTAGCAGCGCATATCATGCCTTCTATTCCTCGCTCACCAAAACCCCCTGGTATCAAAATTCCATGGATGTCTTTGAATATAGCATCTAGGTCTGCTCGCGGGTCTTCGAGGCGCGAGGAATCGATTCTTTCTATATCTATGCCGGCATGGTATGCGATACCTCCATGGATCAAGGCTTCCCATATCGATTTATAAGCGTCTTGCAGATCCATGTATTTGCCAACTACTGCTATCTTGACTTTACGATTGGGCTTTGTTATTGCCTGAACGACCGTTTGCCACTTGTTCAGCTCCGCGTGGCGGCTTTCCACATTCATTTTTCGTAGCAGGAATGTATCGAGCCTCTGGCCGTAATAGATGAGAGGTACTTCGTAAATTGTCGCTGCGTCGTAACCACTGATGACTCCTTCTTCTTCTACATTGGTGAAGAGCGAGATCTTGCGGCGTAGTTCATCGCTCAGGGGTTTTGACGAGCGAAGGATGAGTGCATCGGGCTGTATTCCTATTTCCTGCAATTCCTTGACGGCATGCTGTGTTGGTTTTGTCTTGATCTCGCCGCTGGAGACGGCTGGGACCAGGGTGACATGAATTGAAATTGCATTCTGTTTGCCTAATTCGTGAATGAGCTGTCGGCAGGCTTCAAGAAATGGCACCGATTCGATATCGCCCACCGTACCTCCAATCTCCACGATCGTCATGTCTACATCAGGATTGCTTGCAACGGCTAGTATGCGCTCTTTGATTTCGTCAGTGATATGTGGAACGACCTGTACTGTGCGGCCGAGATAGTCTCCGGCTCTCTCTTTTTCGATGACCTTTTTGTAGACTTGACCTGTTGTAATGGAGTTTGATCTGCTCAGCTTTGCAGTTGTGAATCTTCCATAATTGCCTAAGTCTAGATCGGTTTCAGCCCCATCATCAGTGACATAGACTTCGCCATGTTGATAAGGGCTCATTGTGCCGGCATCGACATTTAGGTAGGGGTCGATTTTAACCATCTGCACATTAAAACCGCGAGCTTCCATGAGAGCACCGATGGAAGACGCTGCAATCCCTTTTCCGAGGGATGAGCACACGCCTCCCGTTACGAATAATAGTTTTCTCATGGGTTTTTAGTATCCCAAATTGCGGGACTTGCTGTCAATCCTCCAGAAAAAAAGAATAGGAATAAGGACTAAGAATGGATCGATTAAGATTATCTTGCTGAACTATGGCTATGAATATTGGGTATTTCATCGATTTATGCGCGAAGCTTCTAATGATATAATAAAATCAGATGGATCAACAACAATTATTAGCGCGGGGCTTGGCTGCACTCGACTTCGATATTTCCAGTGGGGTTCTTGAAAAATTATTGCGTTATGTCGATGAACTGGAGCAATGGAATCCTGTTTATGGCTTCGTCAAGGCGAAAGGACAAGATTTGATTATTAAGCATGTCTTGGACAGCCTTGGTCCTTGGCGGATATTGGAGGATCTATTCAGTGAGATGGACAAGCAATTCTCCGATAATAATAAATTGCGCATCGCTGATATTGGGACAGGAGCGGGATTCCCAGGCATTCCACTAGCCATTGCGTTTCCTCAAAGATCCTTTCTTTTGATTGAAAGACTAGAGAAAAGAACCCGTTTTCTGGAGAACGTTATTTGTATATTAGGACTTGAAAATGTAGAAATTCATCAAAATACTGTAGAAGATGAAGACGAGAATTTGGAATGTGCCATATTCAGAGCATTGAGGCCATTCGCTGACAAAAAATTATTTCGAACCATTTGGAAAAAGGTTAAATTGGGCGGAGCCTTATGCGCCTATAAAGGGCGCATTATGCATGCAAAGCTAGAATTGACAGGACTCTTGGATGATCCTGTGCTTAGCAATATGGCAGCTCATGCCAAGATTACTCCAGTGTGGGTTCCATTCCTTGAAGAAGAGCGGTGTCTAGTTATAGCGAGGAAAACCCTAAATATTTAAGGATGTTGTTGGAAGCGTGTACTTAATGCGCGTAAATGGGTTATGTAGGCGTATGCGGGGGTATGTGGGGACAGAGGTTTCAAAAGGATTAATAAGATCCATGGTAGGTTTATAAGAAATCTCTGAGGTCAAAAAGGGAATCGTGTCTAAAGATCCGCGATCTCTGTGTGATCTTTTTAGGGACGGAGGTTTGATAGATTAATTATCAGAAATATTCGAACGCCCTAAGGAGGGTGCTAAAGAAGGCAAGGCAGCTTTGACAGACAAAGAGCAACAGTCCATTCATGAATTTGAGGAATAATCCCAAAACTTTGCCTTTTCCATAATCACCTTGTTCGAGCGGATTGGAATGGATTCGTTTTCGAGAAGTGAACGCTTCATTTCAATTCCACCTTGATATCCTGCAAGATTCCCATTTGATGCCACTATGCGATGGCAGGGAATTAGAAGGGGAAGTGGATTATGTGAGAGTGAGCTTGCT
>JAAYWE010000212.1 GCA_012516755.1 Treponema sp. | reverse complement strand
GGTGAATAGCGATCGACTCCTATCGAACATCGTGCGCGCGAGGACCACCATTTCCGAAATTTCCTTGCGAGCACGGATGAGCGAGAGTTCGGGCGTGGCCATGAGGGTTTTGGGCAGATAGAACGTGCGGAGTTCCGCTTCTCCCGGCTTCTCCTTAATAATTCTTTCTAGAAATGACGCATATTGACGCACAAAAGGCAATAGCAGCAAGGTATTCAATGTATTAAACAGCGTA
This sequence comes from Treponema sp., assembly GCA_012516755.1. Classification (GTDB taxonomy): domain Bacteria; phylum Spirochaetota; class Spirochaetia; order Treponematales; family Rectinemataceae; genus Rectinema. The sequence goes on along the minus strand of JAAYWE010000212.1, from coordinate 1,451 downwards.
TGAAGCATCGCGATATGCACGCCAATGCTCTTCGGTTCGATAGGACTGGGAACTACCCAATCCACAAGACTAATAAAAGGCTTGAACAGAATCACAACCCAGACCGTGCCCAGTACATTGAAAAGAATATGCGCCCATGCGGCGCGCCTCGCATTCGTATTAGTACCTGTGGAGATTGAGGCAAGGAATGCATCTAAGGTTGTGCCGATATTGGCTCCCAAAGTCAGCGCGGCAGCAATGTTAAAATCGATGATTCCCTGAGACGCCATGGCGATAACAATGGCGAGCGTTGCGCTCGATGCATTGACCAGCATGGTAAAGACCGTTCCCACCAAGACCGAAATTAAAATAGCCCCATAGCCAAGCTTTGAAAAATTCTGCAAAAACAAGAGAGCGCTCGCCGATGGTGTTGGAATTGCTCGCTCAATAAAATCCAGCCCAAGAAAGATGAATGCGAGCCCCATGATCGCATTTCCATAGCTGCGGAATGAATCCGATTTGCGCTTTGCGATGGACATAAAAAAGCCAATGCCGAATAGCGGCACCGCCAGTGATATGATGCTGAATTTGGCAATTCCTACCGCAGCAATGATCCAGCCCGTCAACGTGGTGCCGATATTGGCTCCCATGATGACCCCAATTGCCTGTGTGAGTGATAAAAGCCCTGCGTTTACAAAGGTTATCAGCATCACCGTTGTGGCTGACGACGACTGTACCAGGATAGTCACAATCGCCCCTGTTAGCACTCCTACGATGCTGTTTTTTGTCATCATGTTCAGGGTGCTCTGGAGGCGCTCGCCTGCTGCTCGCTGAATACTTTCGCTGCTTCGCTCCATTCCATACATGAATAGGGCGAGCCCTCCTATTAGTGTGAGCGCCATGGGCAGTATCGACATGATACTAGTTTATACCTTATGTGATTTGTTATGGTCTATGGGAGGAGCTGTAGACGCTTTTTGTCTTGGCGGAAATATGCGAACTGCTATTTTGTGGAGGCAAGTCTAGCCTATTCTTTAGGAAGATAGAGCGACCGACGGGAGTCGAACCCGCTTCACGAGCTTGGGAAGCTCGGGTAATACCGGTATACGACGGTCGCAGTGGTGTGTTCGCGCGCCATCTGGGTACGACGGTGGCGATTAAATGCGCGCCAGGTCATTGTTTTATGAAAAAAAATTTCTAAAAGACATGCCCTATTGATGCGCTTATCTACTATAGCGGGCAGCACAAGCTTTGGTCAAGGCGAGCCAGCCCATCACTTTTGAGCATTAGTAAAAAACATCTTGTTTATCCTGATAAATCTTGGGAATTCTGTCAAAATCTTGCTAGGAATTATCTTGCATCGATGTGATCACGCTAATGCCCACGCCTGGGAATTGATCCATCTTCTGCAAAAAATCAACGCCCTGGCGTAGGTTAAGGCGAGCTTCGATGAGCCGCTCTGGGTGGAGTTT
>JAAYWE010000211.1 GCA_012516755.1 Treponema sp. | reverse complement strand
TACATCTGTTTCCTTAAGTGGGATTCCGCTTTCAAGCGTGTAAAGAGGAATGTGTTTATCTATAAGCAAATGTTCGAAATCCCGAGCAGGAGCAAAGACTCTTTCACAAACGAGAGCATCCCTTCGTTCATTGAGCATCGCATAGATAATTCTAAGAGCGTTGTTCGACATTCCAATCTCATATAGATCTGGAAAAGAAAGGGCAATTCTCAGTCGTGAATCCAAAGGGTCTATTGGTGGAAAAGCATCGCACTCTCCTCCAGTATAGCGAGCTGGTTTTTGTACTTTAAGAAGCCCTTCTCCGATATCTCTCAGAGGATCGATAAACTCAATATTCATGCGGAATACCTGCGCGCAGAAATTCCGGTTAGGATGCCAATAGAAATCAAGCCTGTCCAGAGAGACGAACCACCATAAGACACGAAATACAAGGGTATTCCAGTTACTGGCATTATTCCCATTGCCATTCCAATATTGATCATAAAATGAAAGGCAAATATGCCTAACAGCCCTCCGATGACGAATTGACTAAAGCGATCCTTGCATGTTTCTATGAGAAAAACACATCGAAAGAATAGAATTCCATATAGAATAAAGAGCACAGGACAACCAATAAATCCAAATTCTTCAGCTATTATAGAAAAAATGAAATCTGTGCTCTGCTGTGGGATATATCTTGCATGACTATGAGTGCCCTGTAAAAACCCTTTCCCTAAAAAGCCTCCAGATCCAATAGCAGTGATGCTCTGAAGAATGTTCCATCCTGAGCCTTTTGGATCGATACTAGGATCGATAAATACGAGTAACCTCATTATCTGATATGGTTTTAAGATGCTATGAGCTGCAACGGCTCCAATCATCGAAATGGCCAAAATGGCCATACTATATGAGAACCAGTAATAGTATCGCTTCTTGAACTTAAGCCATCCGATTCCGGAAATGATCGAAATCACAAGCACAAAGATAAGTATAGCAATCAGTACATTTTCATGAGTGATCGCAGTGTAGATGATATTTTCAGGGTTGGGGTGATTAGATGCATACAATGGAAGACTCAGAAATAGAAAAACTCCAAATATCGATAAAACTCCAAATAGAATATATCGAAAATCAACATCCGCCAATGTAAGCATTACAAGAGCAGCAGGAACAAATACTAGTGCGGAACCGAAATCAGGTTGCGCCAGAATTAAGGCCAATGGGATAATCATAATAATGCCGGTTATCAAGAGCTTTTTAAAGCTTGAATCAAATTCCGCGGATTCCAGGTAGCGTGCGAGCATCAAAACTGTTGCTACTTTTGTGAATTCGGCTGGTTGAATGCCGATGCCGCCAATTCCAAGCCATGATCTGGCTCCATTGACCACTCTTCCTGCCAGCAGCGTAATTATAAGCAGCAATATTGCAAAAGCAAAGAATACCCATACAATATCCTTATATCTGGAAAAATCGAAAAGCGCTGCTGCAATTAGTAAGAAGATTCCGATACCAAACCATAAGATTTGCTTTAGGTATTCGTTAGAAATAATGGCTCCTTCTGCATCGATCCCCGATGAATATATGGCTATTATTCCCAGTGCGCAGAGCAAAAAGCATGAGAAAAGTAGATAATAATCAATATCTCCAAACAGTCTTTTAAAATTCTGGAATTTCATTCTCTTCTCCCTATCAAGGAAGAACCCTCCAGACGCACCCCGACAGCTTTCGCCGCGTCATGGGCATTTTGATTAGCATATATTGCTTGATAGATTACATTAGCAGCATAAGGAGCCCACCATTCCCAAGGATTCGAGGCTTCTATCATGGTGGTCACGACTATCTGATCTTTAGCCGGCGCATCGTAGGGTCCATAAGATACAAACCATGAATGCCATCTATCCTTGAGACCCACTTCAGCTGTTCCAGTTTTTCCGGCAACCTGAACCACTTTTGTGTTTATTGGCACTCTAGCCGTGCCATGGACAATGACATCGCGCAGATAAGATTTCAGAGTTTCAAATGTCTTGGCTGAAATTGAAGACTGATGAAGGATTTCTGGCTGTATTTCATCGATAAGAGCGCTTGTAGTCGGATCTCTAACTTCTTTTAGAATATGAGGCTTATAAATGATTCCATCATTGACGATCATGGCCATCATATTTGCGAGCTGAAGAGGAGACGCTAACAGATATCCTTGTCCTATAGAGAGGTTCATGGTATCGCCATGTGTCCAGGTATCGTTATACTTTTCTTCTTTCCATGTCGGTGTTGGTAAAAGACCAGCATTCTCCGCAGGCAAATCGATGCCGGTTGCCTTTCCATAGCCAAAATCTTGCGCATAACTGACAATATTCTCTATTCCTAGATAATCCCGACCAGCAATCCAAAAATAGATATCACATGATTGTGCAAGGGCATTCTTAAGATCCAGAGCTCCATGCCCAGGCCTCTTAATATGGCAGCTCCATGAACGACCACCATATATCAGCTCACCGCTACAATAGATTTTTTTATCTGGAGAAATTGAACCTTCTTCGAGAATACCGGCTGTTAAGACTGTTTTGAATGTCGAAGCCACAGGATAGGATGACTGATAGGCCCGATTGAGCATAGGTTTTTTTGGATCATTCAGAAGATCAATGTATGCCTTTCCGATATTGTCCGACATGAAAACTCTGGAATCATAATAAGGATAGGTGACCATTGCTAAAATTTCACCTGTCGATGGCTTAAGTACAATTATGGATCCCTCGCGAGAGCCAAGAGCTTCCTCTGCAATTCTTTGAATATTGCCGTCTATGCTCAGAATCAATCGCTTACCGGGAATCGGTTCTTGTATTTCTGCAGCATTGCTCGAAATATCTTTTCCATAAACATCGACGGCTTTAGATATCCAGCCATCCTTACCTTTGAGAAGTTCTTCATGCTCTAATTCTATGCCTGCTTTTCCGGTAAGATCTTCTAATATATAGCCTTTATTATATAGCAGTTTATATTCATCTCGAGTGATTGCTCCTACATAACCAATGACATTAGAAAGCGATCTCAGATCAGCATAATTCCTAAGGGGTTTAGAACTCCAAGAAACGCCTGGAAATTCATCGATTCTGGCTGCAATCTGTGTCACGGCTTCCAGGCTTGCATTTTTGGCTACCACCACTCTTCCATATGAATATAAGCTCAAATCAGGAAACTTGCTCTCTATATCCTCTGTAGGAATGCCCAAAAGCAGGCTGAGTTTCTTAATAACATCGGATTTTTTCGAATCAGGTAATTCGGAAGGCGTAATATATACCGAATAGGCTTCTCTATTACCTGCAAGAAGATCTCGTCCTGATCTATCATATATTTCGCCCCTGGGGGCAGGAATTCTTGTTGATTGGATGGAGATACGCTGTGCTTCGCTTACAAATAATTCTTTTCTCAAAATCTGCATAGAGAATAGATTTATTGAATAGACAGATAGAAGCGATATCAGTAGAGCCTTCAAAATGCGCATGCGAAGTGTGATTTTTTTTGGAAGCATAGCCATTATATCTGCCCTCTTGCGATGATAATGCTCACGGCATAGCTTTCTTGGGATTATGCTCGAACAACTGCCTAATAAAAGAAAGTAGAAAGAACAGCAGTATTGTAAATAATCCGTTCAACATCAGCTCAATACCGAATTCCATACTGAAAATATGATAATAATGAATGCCAGCCGAAAACAGAAGATAGATTACTTTAGATAATAACGCCATTATAATCGTCGCTCCCGCTCCAAGAAGGAAAGGAACAATAAAAATGTCCTTCTCTGTAACATAGCTTATAAGCGTTGCAAAGTAGCCACAGCTTGTATATAGAAAGGCATAATATCCGAGCGGAGATGCGCTGAGAATATCCGCCGCAATCCCCACCAAGAATGAAGCAATGATACCCTGCCCTTCTCTGTTGATAAAAGAGCAAAAGAGAAGCACACCAAGAGCCAGATCAGGAATAATGCCCATGATAATCCCGCGCGACAACCATGTTGATTGTATGAAAAGCATAAGTGTCGCAACAATGCTTGAAATAAAGATACTTTTCATTGAATTGCCTCTTTTTTAGGCGAGGAAAGAGGTTCAATATCTATTGCGAACACATACTCTATCCTGCTGAGGTCAATTGCCGGTTGCACACTTATCACTAATGAGCTGGAGAGTTCATTGAGTCGCCAATCCTCCACTCGTCCTATAATGATCTCTGATGGGAAGATCTCATCCAAGCCGCTGGTAACAACGATATCTCCTCGTTTGAGGAGATCCGCCTCGGCCTTGGGGACATAAAGCAGATTAAGTGGGACATCCCGAAATCCCTGGCCATTTAGCATTCCTTCGGCACGCGTTTTTGCAAGTCTGGCAGCTGCGAAGAATCGCTGATCATAGAGAGGTTGGAGTATACTTGTCGAGGCCTTTACTTCGATTATTTTACCAACCAAACCCTCAACACCATTCTGATAAGCCACAACTGGCATATATTTCCTTATACCATTTATATATCCCTTATCTATCACCAGTGAGGAATACATATTGGTAGGATCTCTAGCTATGACATGAGCAGCAATTTTCTTTGCATCTGGCAATGTGCTAAGCCCTAAGAGCTCTTTGAGGCGTTGATTTTCTTCTCTCAGTGCTGTGTAATCTCGTACCTTTAGCTCATAATCCTGGACTTTCTCCAGTAGTGCTTCATAGTCTCTCTCAATGTTTCGAAGCTCAGATACTGCACCTATGGTTCCAGTAAAGAAGGAGCCAATTGCAGATAAGCCCTTTTGAATTCCTCCAATTATATAACCATTGAAAAAACCAGGCACTTTGACTATTGTCTTTGTTGATATAAATAGAACAATAATTGACAGCACCAGACAAATTCCAGCTTTCTTGTGCATCGCTCGAGCAGGTCCATGGATTTGGCTGCCAGTCTTCATGCTCAACCTGCCAGTATCAGAGATTTAGACTCTCGTAAACACTGCTGCTTCCGATATTCTTCTGCATAATCTCAAAATACTTTCCAGCGCCAATGGCAACGCATTCAAGAGGGTGCTCTGAAAGAATTACGGGAACACCGGTTTCCTTTGCTATCAATTTTGGCAGTCCTTTAAGAAGAGCTCCTCCTCCCGAAAGCACAATACCGCGTTCCACAATGTCGGATGCCAGTTCGGGTGGGGTTTTCCCTAGCGTTTTCTTTATTTCCTCAACTATAAGATTTACTGAATCCATTAGCGCTTCGCGTATTTCTACGGAATCGACTTCGAAACGGCGAGGAAGCCCAGTGATTGCATCTGTGCCCTTTATTTCGATTTTTTCTATTGTTCTTTCTGGATTTGCATTTCCAATTTCTATTTTGAGCCTCTCGGCGGTCTGCTCACCTATTATCAGGTTATGTATATTTCGAATGTGTTTTGCGATAGCTTCGTCGAATTCATCGCCACCAACTCGAATTGCATTTGTCACTACCATGCCTTTTAATGATATAACCGAAATTTCGGTAGTGCCCCCACCGATGTCACATATCATGTGCCCAGCAGGTTCTGTTATGGGAATGCCTGCTCCAATTGCCGCAGCAAGCGATTCTGCTATTACCTTCACCATTCTGGCACCGGCCTTATAAGTGGAGTCTATAACCGCATTTTCTTCGACCTTTGTAATGCATGTTGGAACGCCAACTACTATCCTTGGTTTGAAAAAAAGGTTCTTGGGAAATACCCTCTGAATAAAATATTTGATCATTTTTTCAGTCATATCTGGATCGGCAATTACACCATCCCGCAGCGGACGCTTTGCTATAATATCAGTCGGGGTTCTCGAAAGCATGCTCTTGGCTTCGGTACCAACTGCTACAATACGGTTTGTCCCCCTCTCCACCGCCACTACAGATGGCTCGTCGAGCACAATGCCTTTGCCATTCATATAGATCAGTGTATTGCATGTCCCGAGATCGATGCCAATATCAGGGCTGAACATGTCAAGGATACCCACTTCCTTTCTCCTTTTCCTATAATTTTTCGGCCAATCGCTTTCTTGCATCCGCATGATTGGGGTCGATTTGAACAACCTTTCTGAAAGCTGCCCGAGCACCAAGCTGGTCGTTCAACTTTGCATATATGAGGCCGAGACCATACCATGCGTCCACATTGACCGGATCTTCTTTTAGTACTCCCTGATATCTATCCTGTGCGGATTGAATATCGCCGGAATTGAAGTTGTCCTGAGCCAGCAAGAGCGTAGCTTTGAGTCTGATTTTTGCATCGGATGCCGAGCTCTCCAGGCGCAAAAGCAAGTCTCTTGCCTTCTCAATCTGGTCTGTATTCATGTAACTTATGGCAGCTGACAATAAAAGAGCGTCAGAAGTGTTATTCTCAAGAGCTAGTTCAAACCAGGAAACAGCTCGACTATAGTCTTTTCTGCCAGCATATACGATTGCTAAGTACTGTGGAATGTCTTTCTCTTTGCTTCCGCTTTCTTTTGCAAGCAAGAAATAACGTTCAGCAAGATCGAACCATGGTTCACCTTTCTGATAATAAGCTTTTGCCAGTATATAATAGACTTGTCCCTTCATCCTTGAGGGAAGTCCAACGGCGAGGGCTTTTCTGAGAGCAATAACCGCTTCTTCCAACTCTTGTTGTCGAATTTCCTCTTCCTGAGCGTTGAGAGCGGAATAATAATATGCTATACCGCAAATACTAAGATAATATTCGTCGAAAGGATAGCTTTCTATAGCTTTCTGTGCTTCGGACAGTGTCTGTTCTATATTATTTCCGGAATTCCAGACTTTAGCCAAAGCGGATCGGGATATGCTATTCTTAGCACTTCTGCCTCTGATGGCAAAATAGAAACCAAGGAAAACACCTACAGCAATCAATGCTATCGCTATGAAAAGCCAAGGGTTCTTCTTTTTTGTGTGATGAGCTTTTCCTCTAAAGAATCTATCCAGCATTAAAAATAATATATCAAAAAAAGGCGGGCCTGTAAGCCGGGTTCTGTATGTCTGAGCGATTTTCGCGCTCTCAACATGGTTACCATCTATCTCGATGCATCATTACTGATGCATTCCAGCGGTCTACCCGCGATTTTGTCGCTTATGGCGACTTGGACGGGTCATCCATCGCTGTTTGACCTTGCTCGCGATGAGGTTTGCCATGCCATTCCCGTTACCGGAAATGCGGTGAGCTCTTACCTCACCTTTTCACCCTTGCTGCGTATTAGCGCAGCGGTATATTCTCTGTGGCACTTTCTGTACAGGAGAGAACTTGCGTTCCGAGCATTCGGAATTGAAAATCCTTCCTGCCCCGGATGTTATCCGGCATCGAACCCTTCCGAGCCCGGACTTTCCTCAGGAATTACCTGCGGCAACCCAGCCCGCCTAAAACAAAATCATTCTTCCATATTATCGATAAGAAAATCATTGTCAATAAGCGGCTCAGTCTGATTCTTTCTTTTTTTGGAAGAGCTTTTTTTAGACGAATCCGAGGTGTCTTCGGATTCGTCTTCCGACTCAGCATCATCTGCATCTTCGCTATCTTCGTCTCCCAAGTCCACAAGAGAACCAGTGAGTATTTCTTCGATCGATCCTTCAATCTCCGTCTCTTCATAATATAGGATTCGCGAACAATATGGGCAAAAAACTATCTTATCAGCTTGACGGACCTCGTTTACAAAATTTGCGGGAAGAATCATGTGGCAACCAGTGCATACAACACCATGGATCGGCACAATGCCCATGCCTGATTTACTTCGAATGATGCGCTCGAACTTGAACATCAAATCATCTTCAAGTTCCTGAGTCAGGCTATTCTCCTTGGTTCGAAGATTCTCAATCTCTTCGATAATCTCTTTACTATTCTGGTCTATCTCTGCTCGTTTTTGCTCTATTTCGGATTCCAGAGCGGAAACAGAGATCTCTATACGATGCAACCTATCATCGATCTCGGCAAAACGGCGTTCTTCTTCTTGGATTCGATGCCTAAGATCCTGTTCTTTTTCTGAAGCTTCACGGATTTCCTTGTTTACAGCATCATATTCTCGCTGAGTCTGGATGCCGTCCATCTGCCTTTCAGCATTTTCGCGCCTCATTTCTGCTTCGGCGAGTGCCTGACGGAGCTGCTTAAGATTTGCTTCTGTCGTAGTAAACTGTTCTTTTGCATCCACCAAGGATTTTTTTTCTCTGGAAAGCATTTGATTCTGGATCTCAATAGTCTTGGGCATGGCTTCCAGCTGTTTTTCTAGTTCTACACGATTGCTGAGCAGCTCTTGGTACTCCCTGAGAGTCTCGAATAAATCATCCATTCTCATGGGCATGGGTCACCTCTATCAATGATCTATATAGTCACGAAGCTTCTGGCTTCGCTTGAATTGTCGCAATTTTTTAAGAGCTTTTGCCTCTATCTGTCGGATGCGCTCACGAGTGACATTAAAATACAAGCCAACCTCTTCCAATGTCAATGAATACCCCTCATCGAGTCCAAAACGCATTCTCAATACTTCTTGCTCGCGTTTTGGCAGCGTGGAGAGCACCATTCGCAGTTGCTCCTGTAGCAGATTGTAATTGGTTTGAACGGCTGGATTTTCTACTTCTTTATCTTCGATAAAATCTTGTAGAAGTGAATCTTCGTCTTCTCCGATTGGTGTATCGAGCGAAACAGGTTCACGAGCCACGTTTTTTACCGCTTTTACTCTCTCAATCTCCCAGCCAAGTTGCGATGCGATCTCCTCATCCGTAGGCTCGCGGCCGAGCTTCTGCATGAGCTGTCTGGATTCTCTAACAACCTTGTTTATCTGCTCGATCATATGAACAGGGACTCTTATGGTCCTGGCTTGATCGGAAATCGATCTAGTTATTGCCTGACGTATCCACCAGGTTGCATAGGTAGAAAACTTATAGCCCTTACGATATTCGAATTTCTCAACGGCCTTTATAAGACCGATATTGCCCTCCTGAACCAGATCAAAGAACTGCATGCCTCGATTAGTGTATTTTTTCGCTATCGAGACAACGAGTCTTAGATTCGCCTTGATTAGCCTATCTTTTGCGCTCTTCATCATTTTTCGGCCACGATTCACTTCTCTAGCCATAGATATTATATCGTCGATAGGGGTCTCGAAATTATTCTCGATATCCTGCAGTTTTTTCTCATTGACTTGAAGCTGTCGAATTTTATCTTTGATCTCTTCAGCGCTAAGGCCAAGGCGTTGCTCAATTTCCTCTCGTTTTTCTTTTATAGTTAGATTTCTTCCAAGGGTTCTTAGATCCTTGGAAGATGAGACCTGCAAAATCCCCTGTATTCTATCTTGCTCTTTTCTATAGCGGATGATCTTTCTTGCAGCAACGATGAATTTCTCCGAAAAGATTGTTATTTCCTCAGGATGAATATCAGTCTCGTTCACAATTATAAGCAGAGGTTCCCTGATCCTTATTAAATGTGGATCTTCAAAGATGTTCCCGCCTTTTGCGATTATGTTCTTTTTAGACTCGATATAGAACCTAAGATCAGCGGCGCTTGAATCGATGAGCTCTCTATAAAATTGGTTTAATCTTCTTCGTTCTGCAATTTTCTCTGTATTTTCCTTTTTTTGCAGAGACATGTCTTTTGGCTCTTTGCGAGTCGCTTTAACTACTATTTGATGGAACTCTGGGATAAGCATTCCGGATCTTCGTAGTGTGTTCTTGATTATATTCTCGCCTTGCTCCATCATTCTCGAGAGCTCGACTTCCTGCTCGGCAGTTAAGAGATTTTCTCTCCCGATATCTCTCAGATAAAGCCTAACTGGGTCGTCGCTTGATATCTCCTTTTCACTTGAGACCATCTTGCTCTTCAAGGGAATCGAAGTGAGTTTGGGAAGAGCTTCCTCTTCAATCTGGACTTCTTCTTCTATTTTTACATCGTTGTTTACTAGAAGGTTGATGATAGCTTCCATTTTATCCGAATTGAGTATTTGTTCAGGCAACATATCAGAGAGCTCATCAAAACTTATGGTCTTTTTTTCTTTTGCATATTCGAGTAGCTTTGCAATTGCGGGATCGAGTTCCATATCATTCATCAATATCTCCTCCCGTAGTTTTGAGTTCTCCATCGACCTTAATTATTTCTTCGAGGATCAGCTTTTCTTGTAGCGGATCTGTATCCGCCGAAAATGATTTGAGACGAGCTACAAGCTCTCTCCGCTTTCTTTCTAAAGCAGCTTTCTTTTTCTGATCCAATCCGTCCTTTATGATCTTCTCTAGATTGCCCTGTAGTTCACCGGAGGTATCGACTTCTCTGACAAAGCGCGCGGCAGCCTCATCAGTACAGAGAGACAGAATCCCTTCCACATCCAAAATCCCTTCTTTATGCGCTTCCTGAAGGGCTGAAAACAGATCTTTTGCCCTTGGATCGTCGAGATTTTCTATATTCAAATTCTCATCTACAAACTGGAATGGATCTTCGGACAAAATGACTGCTGCCATAAATAAAAGATCGGAAGTTCGGGCAGAATTCGAGCTGCTATATGGCACATTAGAAAGATTGTAGGAATCCCTAACGCGGCGTACTCCGGATACTTTCGCTTTAGCGTAGTCCATAGCGACCGCATGAGTGCTGACTCCAATGCTTCTTCCTATTTCCTTGATGTATTCTTGTCTCTTAACATCGGAATCGAGAGCATCAAGGAAGGGAAACAGAAACGAAACCGCTTTCGCCTTTCCCTCCATTGTTGATATATCGAAAAGCTGGTTGGCACGTGCAAGCAGAAATTGTCCAGCGTTTATAGTATTTTTAGCCATTCTCGTCAACTCCCCTGCCCCCCTCTTTTCCAATATCTCTGAAGCATCTTTGCCTTCTTCGAGAAGAAGCACTCGAGTCTCTAAGCCGGCAGCCGTCGCGATCGAGCAAGATCTCTCGGCAGCACGCAACCCGGCCTCGTCCGTATCAAAACAGAGTATTATATTCGATGATCTTCGGCGGATAACCACAGCTTGCTGACTAGTGAATGCCGTCCCCAGAGGGGCAACTGCATTTGTCAGTCCAGCCGCGTGAAATGAAAGCGCATCCATGTATCCTTCGCATACAATGGCGTTATCTGTATTCTTGATAGAATCAATCGCTTGCGAGAAGCCAAATAGTGTCTCTTGTTTCCTAAAGATTGCCGTCTCGGAGCTGTTTATGTACTTTGGACCATCTTCCGTCATGGCTCTGCCACCAAAGGCTATTATTCTTCCTTTAGCATCTCCAATGGGAAATATTATTCGATCGGCAAATAGAGGATATGACAGATCCTTCTTTGAAAAAAGGCCGCTATGTTTCAGAAAATCATCCGAATACCCCTTTGCTTTGAGAAAGGAATATAGCCATTGTCTATTTGCAGGAGCATAACCTATGCTGAATCTTTCGATTAGTTGATCCGATAAACCTCTTCTATGAAGAATCTCCAAAGCTATGCGACCACAATCATGGTTCGTCAAAAACCAATGAAAACTCTTGGATAGCCTTTCGTTTAGCTCGAGAAGAGTTTGACGTTCCTTTTCAGTTTCCCCTAGTTTTTCGGACTCTTCGAATTGAATCTGCACACCGCATCGTTGAGCCAGTTCTTGCATTGCCTCTGTATAGCTCAACTTATCTATATCCATAATAAATTGAATAATTGAACCACCCTTATGACACCCAAAACAATAAAAGAGGCCTGTGTCAGGGCTTACAGAAAAGGACGGCGTCTTTTCCGAATGAAAAGGGCAAAGTCCCCAAAAAGAAGCTCCTTTTTTCTGAAGGCGGACATGCTCCTGATATACTGATAAGAAATCTGTCTTATCGAGAATTTCCTGCCTAATCTGTGGTGATATTCTCGCCATTCTTTTCTATAGCCCCTTGGGAATTATCTCCGAATAGTTGTGTTCTTCCAAAGTATGAGAGAAGCGATGTTTTCCAGTATTAATATCCTCCAATCTAAAATACAAATAATCTGTCCTAGGGGGAAATAGTGCAGCTTTTAAGCTGATTTCTCCCGGATTGGAGATTGGTCCAGGAGGAAGCCCTCGGTTGATATAAGTATTGTATGGATCCTGGATCTTTAGGTCTCCATAATGCACTACCGAAGGCGCTTCTTTTCCCAGATGTTCGGTCATTACATATACTACGGTTGCACAAGACTGAAGAGGCATATTCTTCTGAAGCCGGTTAAGAAATACAGAAGCAATTAATGGTGCATCTTCGGCCAATCGATATTCTCTTTCAATAATAGAGGCAAGAATTACCCTTTGATGAAGAGACTGAGGATTCAGAATCTCTGTTTTGGACCCTTCGATTCTTTCTATTGCGGCAAAAAAACCTCTGACCATCTGTGAAACGAGCTCTCGTGAGTCGCTTTGTGGATCAAAGAAATATGTATCCGGAAAAAGATAACCTTCACAATTTGAAGCGGGAATGCCTAATGATCTAGCAAGCTCTATATCATTAACCGCTTCCAAAAAAGCTTCTGCCCTTGTGACATTGTTCGATTCCAAAATCAAGGCAATCTGGCGCGCAGTCCTGCCTTCCGGAATGACTACTTTTTGAGTTATGTAATTTCCTTTTATCAATTTATTTGCTGCAACAATAGGCAATTCTAAAGGCATAAATCGATAGGTCCCAGATTTGATGTTGCGCTCAGAACCTCTGGCACGCACATATAGCTCGAATACCCGGGAGGAAGGTATGACATGATTATTGTGGAGCTCTTTGGCGATGTCTCTGAGGCTGGATCCACTTTTTATCTTCACTTCGACACTTTCGCTTCTGAAAGGAGGAGTCAAAATCAAAATCACTATAGCCAGCAACAATATCAAGAACAGAATCAAGAGATTCTGCATAATGGATCTGATGTGATTTGCTTTCATTATATATCCCAATTATTCCTTAAAGCTGCTAGAGCGGCGATTTCATCGATTGACAGAGGAGCATTCTGTCGCCTTTCAAAAAAAGCATCTAATATCCTATCTGATGATATCAGAGAGCCCCTTCCGATACCGGGGCATTGTTTGCCCTCTTCTATCCAGCTTTGTTCATTTTCTAAGATTGTTTCCCAAAATGGATATGTCCTGCACTGAACTGGCCTAACCGGATAAACGCTACATCCATCATTTTCTAGAAAAATACAGTCGTTGTTTTGTTTTTCCTTTAGGCTTAATGTAGTCACTATGCCTAGATCGACAATCCTGCAGAAAGTCAGTGCAAATCTCTGTATCGAAAGATCAAAATATTCGCTTAAAGCCATAAGATCTCTCTTAGAAAGCCAGACAAAACCAGGTTGGCCGCTACAGCAAGCATTGCAGCGCATGCATTGGAAATAGATGTCTTTTATTGGCAATTCAGGATTCATATTACCACCATCCTGCAAGTGGTCTGAAGAGATAATCAAAAAAGGCCTTTGCGCACAACAAACAAAAAGGGGCTGCCCATCTCTCAGGACAACCCCTTGTGGGGAGAGAAGGATTTGAACCTTCGAAGGCTACAGCCAACAGATTTACAGTCTGCCCCCTTTGACCACTCGGGAATCTCCCCATTGATGGACCATAAGTCCCTCGAGCCATCTCCCGGAATCGAACCGGGGACCTCGAGATTACAAGTCACGCGCTCTCCCAACTGAGCTAAGATGGCGTGCACAACGAACGGCACTATATACGAAAGATGATGGTTTGGTCAAGGCCTTTGAGGATTCCGAGAATAAAGAGGAACAGCTGAGTATAGCTCTCAGAATACGAATTGCCCATTAAGAGATGGCTCGTGGAATGCCCTGGGATGAACTTCAACTAAGCCTACGGCAATATAACCCTGAGAAATTGCATGATGGTCTGAGAGAGCATCGGGCATTCGTTCTTCGGCGCCTTCGGTGAGAAAACAATAAGTATATCCATCCGATCCGTCAAAGCACTTGAGGTTGTCAATGTACTTATTTTTTCCTGGAACAGTCCATACTGCCTTTAGATCTCTCGATTTTGTAGAAGGACCATTTATATTGATGAAGGAATCAGGCTTCCATAAGGCCACAAGCTCTTTCAGATTAGCTGATAAAAAAGATGTTAGACCTTCATATTCCAAATTATCACAATGAGCTGCACATGATATGGCAATTGCCGGAATTCCTTGCAATGCGGCTTGTCGTGCTGCACCACAGGTTCCAGAATATACAATATCCGTGCCAAGATTTGGTCCTCTATTGATACCAGAAATGACTAGATCCGGTTTTTCATGGAGAATAGCAAGTCCCGCAATTATTATGCAATCCACCGGTGTGCCAGAGCAGCTATAGCGCGAGTCACCAAGCCTACGCAGCTTAGCCGGCTTTTTCAAAGTCATGGCATGACTCACGCCGGATCGCTCATGTTCAGGCGCAACCACCCATACTTGGTGCAAGCTTTTTCCATTGAAATCTTTCATTGCGGCAATTGTATCGATTAAAGCAAAAAGGCCATCCGATTGAATACCATCATCATTTGTCAGCAGAATTCTCATGTAATCTCCATTTCTAGAATAGGATTGGTATATTAGAATCAATGCTCCAGAATTCGAAGGCCTGCACCTGTTGAGACTTCGTGGATAATAGGTTTAAAGCCGAATATTCTCTCATAATCTTCCAGCTTGTTGCGATAGGCTTGCTTTTTTTCATTATTGAGGATTGTAAGCGTGCTTCCGCCAAACCCTTGACCAACGAGTCTAGAACACAGAACATCGTCTAGCTCAAGCGCTCTCTTTGTAAGCCAGTCTATCTCTGGACAGGAAATTTCATAAAGGCTCCTTAGAGAAGCATGGGATTTGTTTACGATTCGACCAAAGCCTATATAATCCTGACGCGAGAGACTCTCTTCCGCTTCAATGACTCTTCTTACTTCTTCTAGCACATGTAGACATCGTCGGCGTTTGCGTTCAGGCACTATTCCTAGCAATTCGTCGAGTTCTTGAGGCGCTATATCGCGAATGGAACGATTATGATAGGGGACAAGAACCGAAAGGCATGCTTTGCAATCTGCGATTCGCTGTTCTAGTTCTGCGTCCACCGAAGAGCGAGGCACTTTGGAATCAGTGAGAAGCATTTCCCAGCGTTCAGGTAAGAATTGCACTCCTCTGCGCTTTTTATCATGCAAGTCTATGATCGAAAAACTTCTTCCTGCAGGCGCAGTAATCCCAAGATAATTTGTTAGAGGTAATTCTTTCTCAAAGAATAAACTCTGCGCTTTCCAAGCATGAAAGGCTAATTCTTCAAGTTTAAGGTCTAAATCGTATAGGGTTTTTAAGTCAAGCGCAGTTGCCATATTTATCGCACTGCTGATACCCAAACCAAGCCCCAGTGGCACATTGCTCTGGATGGTTACATTGAGGCCACGAGGATCAAGATTAAATACGCGCCAAAAATAATCGCACACACTCTTTACATGATTAGCCCAGCGATCTTCTCTTTTGTACTTAAATGTGGCAACATTTGCGCGCTTACGTTCATTGAAATCAGCTGCATAAAAACGGAGAGAATTGTCTTTTCTAAAAGATATCGCGACTCGAACTTCAAATGAAAGAGAAGCTGAAAGCACAAGACCATCGGCAAAATCAGTGTGCTCTCCTAATATTTTTACTATAGTTGGCGCAGCTGATGTACAGTCTGGAGCTGTATCATACTCCGCGTGGTGCATTATAAAAATATCTTTCATTGCAGACATTGTATCCTATTCGTGCTGCATTTTCAACCGAATTTTCTCACTTCGTCTAGAAGATGCCTTGTCGCCTCAAGCTTCTTTCTTATTTCCTTTGCCTCTTCCATGTATTTTCGCCTTTCTGAAATCTTTGCTTGGATCGATCTGCATTGCCAGGAATCTGCTCTACCAAGATACCGGCTGCATACTTTATTGCCTTCCCTCCATTGTAAATATGCATATACTTGGTTATATCTGCGTTTCAGGACAATACTACCCTTGGGTCTCGATGCGCATTCGCTCTCGACTCTCTGAAGGCGATTTCTAAGCAATTTTTCTTCATAAAGAAGAGCTTGAGTAACTGTTTCCACTTAGCTAAATAATAATATGACGACAGTCTATGCGCAATCAATTTCTCGCCAAAAAATCATAACTCACATTTCTTGCATTTTCGAGATTTGGCAATATACTTATACATTAGAGCACTAAAATGAGCGAAAAAAAAATCGCACGAAGCCCTTTGCTTTCGGGAATTTTCTATCCATCTGAACCGCAGATGCTAATGTCTGAAATAGACGGTCTTAGTCTATATGCAAAGCGAATACCATGCCCTGCATTTGGCATTATTGCTCCCCATGGAAGCTTTCTCTACAGCGGGAAGATCAGCATGGAATCGTGGGGTGCAATTCTGGGTTCGAATCCTTCAATTATCGTCATTATGGGGCCTTCTCATCTGCCCTATGAAGATGGTGTTTTTCTTCCTGAATCCACAAGATTCGATATTCCGGGTGCCTGCTTGAATATAGATTTGAACCTCAGGGATTATCTCCTTAACAAGATACCCATGTTGAAAAAAGATGATCTGCCACATTTGGAAGAACACTCGATAGAGCTTCAATTGCCATTTGCATCTCATTTTTTCCCAGGGGTGCCCATATTGCCTTGCATCATATCGGGTAAGAATCCTCTGACCATTGAGACCGCCACGAGATTGTTTGAAGAAATAAGCAGATATATCGGAAACTATGCTGTCTTTGTACTATCTTCGAATCTTGCGGTAAGCGATTCTCCGGAAGAATGTGATTTGCTTTCTAAGGATTTCATCTATTCTCTTTCCAGACCAGTTGCCGAATTTACTGGAAACGTAAGAGCTTGTTATAATTCCTTTTGTGGAGAGGCAGTTATTCGAGCCTTCAGGATTGCATTTCCAGAGGCAAGAGCAGAATTGCTAGATTATGATAATTCTTCGAAACACAGAGAATACTGTGATGAGCTAGTGGTAGGCTATGGAGCAATAGGTTTTAAGAGGTAAATTATGGAATTTGCAATATCTCCAGAGGATCAAAAGAAACTATTGAATTATGCGCGCCTCACAATACATGCTTCGTTGAAAGGCGAAAAGGAAATCGATCCTCCGCACCTTTCTACATCTCTAAAATGTGGAGCCTTTGTCACATTGAAAAAAAATGGATCGCTTAGGGGTTGTATTGGTAGAATCCAGGGCGACGCTAATTTGCCTAGCACTATAAAACAGATGGCGCTTGCGGCTGCATTCGAAGACCCACGTTTTCCGCCCTTGCACGAGGAGGAGCTTCCATTGATCGAGATAGAAATCACCCTCCTCTCTCCCTTATACCCGATCTCTCCAGAGGAAATTGTGATAGGGAAACATGGTCTTCTCATCTATGCTAATGGAAGATCTGGAATACTGCTTCCACAAGTGCCAATAGAATTTGGATGGGATAAAGAAACTTTCTTAGAGCAGCTCTGCTGGAAGGCGGGTCTCCCTTCCAATATATGGAAATCTCCTCTTGCGCGACTTTATGGATTCGAGGGTTTCGTGTTTTCTGAATCGGAGCTTAAAGAAGCTAGCTCTTCGGATACCTGCCCTTGATGTACATTCCGAATTGTTGACTCTTTTGTGGCCTTACCAGATAGTCCAACTGTCTTTTTATTCAGAGATTTTTTGATCCTTTTGTGCCAGAAGCTTCGCATCTTTTCTGCTGTTCTAAAAGCAAAATAGAGAAAAGGCCTTAAACTGATATCATAGGCTCCATAACGATGTATTATTTCTCCCCCAAAGCCCGTCTTAAAGAGATAGAGTCCGGCCATAGGATGAGACGCATCTTTATCATCGGGCGGTATACCAAAGAAATCATATTTATCTGCCCCGAATCTCTTTGCATCGAGAATAGCTTGCCATTGCAATGCATAAGTAGGCATTAGATTTCGTTTCTCGCTCGATGATGCCCCATAGAGATAGGTCGAGGTATTTCCAAAATGCAAGACAATTATGCATGCAAGAACCTCATCTTTATGCCGAGCAACATATAGAGACAAACGGGGCCTGGTGGTAGTTATAGAATTTTCTTGAGCAACTTCTGAGATCTCAGAGCTTGTTTCGAATAGAGTCTTGTAGTAGCTCTCCGGATGAATAGCTATTCTATCTCGCCTAGCTGTTTCTTTATAAAGAGACATAAATAATGGAAGACTGGAGAAACCTTCGTCTGCTACAGAAATGCCTTTCTTTTGAGATAGTCTTATATTATAGCGCCATTTAGGCTTCATTTTAGCTAATATTCTTTGTTCTTCATCTCGCAGGTCTAAGATGACGGTGTCTGGCACCTGAACGTCGGTTCCTTTATACAAGCCCGAAATATGGAATCCCAAAGAATTTTCTATATCAGGCTTTTTTTCTTCCTTAGTCTTTGCTGGATCTACATCGCACTCCCATGGCAAATCGAAACGTATGAAAACATCTCTGCCACCAAAAGCTTCGCCCAAAGCTCGCCCAAGTGCAGCCAGAGTAATCCAACGCTCTGGAATAGAACTCAATTCCGCTGCTCCAAAAGGAACATAAAGAAAAGAAAAAAGTTTTGCAAATTTCCTCTTCAAAACAAGGATCCTACCACTCAAATCCTTATTATAGAAAGAGTATGTGCATGAATAGGCTTGCCAGCCGGTGCGAGATTTAAAAAGTCCCCAGAACTTGGATTGCAAAAAGCCCTGATCACAGCATTCAGGCAAACAATCGATTGCCGATAGAATGGGGCTTATTTCTATTCTTGGTAAAACATCCATGGCACTCTGCTCTAATACATCGGACATTGGTTTTTTACTTAGCCAATTTTCCCATCCATAACTTTTTCGAGCCTTATAGGTTCGCCATGAGCCATAAGACGCTGGCCTTTTATCCAAGCATATCCATCTTTTGCATACATTGGTATTCTTAAAAATGTTTCGATATCGATGCTCTCCTTTGGTACCGTCTCTGCCGGATTTTCCATGTCTATATCTTCTGGCAATACTCTTTCACCAGGATTTGCCTTTGGAGCGGTCAGAACTTCGACGATATCGTTTCCCTCTGGGGTTTTGGTCGATGCCGCGAGAAGCATGCCTTTACTCTCAATCCCACGCAATTTTGCTGGCTTTAAGTTGTTAACAATTATAATATTCTTGCCAAGAAGCTCATCTTCTCTATAAAAGGGCACAAGTCCTGAAACAATAACTCTTTCTAAGCCACTGCCATCGTCCAGGGTCTCTATATATAGTCTGTCGGCTTTGGGATGTCGCTCGATCTTTATAATACGAGCGACGCATAGATCTATTATCTGATCTAATCGATCATTGTGATCTTCTTCTTCAGAAACAGGGAGCTGCCCCTCGCTTTTGCGATTCTGCTCTGCCATTTCTTCTCTTTCTTTTTGAGAGCCAGAATATTGAGCGCGAAGGGAGGCAATCAGCTCATCCTCAAGTCTATTAAAAAGAACCTCATGTTTTTCTATTCTTTTAAGGTCTCCTCTTAGACCAAGATCAGCCCAGCCAAGCTTCCCCTGTCCTATTTCTATCCCTAAAAAAGATGCAAGTTTCTCGGCTGTCCTTGGCATATAGGGATAGGTCATTATTGCTAGATCTTTCAGCACATAGCATAGGTCGCGCATAAGGGAGCTGGCTTTTTTGGGATTGTCTATTCTAGCTTTCCATGGCTCTTCATACTGGAAACGCTTGTTGGCCAAATCTGCTATGGAAAAAATGGTTCTGAATGCATCTCGAAGATCAGCCAGTTCCAGAAGCTTTGAAGTCTCTTGTTCGCGATCCGTAACCTCCTTCCAGAAGGCTTCATCTGGAGTTCCATCGGGGATAATTCCTTTGTAATAGCGCGAAATAAAAGTTAGTGTCCTATTTACAAGGTTTCCCAAATTGCCTATTAGTTCTCCGTTTACCTTTTCCTGGAAATCGGCCCATGTGAATGTATGATCTGAAGTCTCAGGTCTATTCCAAAATACATAAAAGCGCCAAATATCAGCAGGAATCCCAGTATTCATAGCGTCGTTTCCAAAAACGCCAATACCCTTGGATTTGGAAAACTTGCCAGCTTCATAATTGAGATATTCGGTACTGGACATATGATGCAGCATAGTCCATTTTTTTCCGGTGCCCAGAAGGCTGGAAGGAAAAATGACAGTATGGAATGGAATATTATCTTTACCTATGAACTGGAAAAGTTCTACTTCGTCGGGTTTCTGCCACCAGCTTTTCCAGTCGAACCCCCTTTCCTTTGCCAATCTTGCTGTCATTGAAATATAACCGATAGGCGCATCAAACCATACATAAAAGACCTTGTCCTTAAATCCCTCTTTGGGTACGGGAATCCCCCACTTTAGATCCCTGGTGATAGCGCGTGGATGCAGCCCATCTCGTATCCAAGCCTGTGTCATCTGTATTGCATTGTTTGCCCAAAAGCCTTTTACACTTGCGTCTTTCATCCAGGCTTCCAGCTTAGGAAGTATTGCAGGCAGATCCAAATATAGATGTCTGGTTGAACGTGGTCTTGGAGTACCTCCGCAACTTATGCATTTGGGATTCAAAAGCTCCATTGGATCGAGCAATTTCCCGCACATCTCACATTGGTCGCCACGTGCTCCATCATAACCACAATGTGGACAAGTTCCTCTTACATATCGATCGGCAAGAAAACGGCCACAAGTATCGCAATAGAGTTGATCTATGGATTGACTTGAAATATAGCCATTATTGTCTAGATCTAGAAAAATGGATTGCGTGATCTCTGTGTGCTCTGGAGTCGATGTTCTACCGAAAGTATCAAAAGATATTTCAAACCATTCATAGATATCGCGGTGAATTGCATAAAACCTATCACAGAGCTCACGCGGACTCACTTTTTCCTCGAGAGCTTTTGTCTCAGTTGCGGTGCCATATTCATCGGTACCACAGACATACAAAGTCTCATATCCACTAAGTCTACAGAATCTAGCAAACACATCTGCAGATAAGACCTGAATCAGATTGCCAAGATGAGGAACATTGTTTACATATGGAAGGGCTGAGGTAATGAGTCTTCTTTTCATGGCTTGGACAATATCCCCGTAGAAAGGGGCTGTCAAGGACAGGCTCAAGTGATAATATTATATAGAATGGTTGTTTCAATGTTGCGATTGGTGCTCAAATTGAATGAGACATCCACTATCAAAGATAAAAGAAGAGTAGTTTCCGGAATAAAGGACAGACTTCAGCACAGATACCGACTTTCTTGCGCCGAAACTGACTTGCTTGATTCACTTGTTTTTGCAGAAATAGGAGCTGCGCTAGTATCTAATTCCGCACAGTACGGAGAAAAAGTACTGCAAGATGCTGTAACGTTCATAGAGGACCATTATCCGGTAGAACTCTTTGAAGTACAGATGCATTACGAGATATACGGATGAGAGGGCTAATCCAATGAAAAGTCTCGGGAAAATATTGCTCTTTATGGCTTTTACTATCTCTCTGACTTTATGTTTCATCTCTTGTATCGGGATTGAAGCTTCAACCAAAATCGATTCCAAAGGTGCGGGAACATTCTCTGTTGTATATCAAATATCTAAGGACTTTGTGGATTTCGGATCAGAAGAAACCACCCCTTCCCTACCCCTTGCCCTCTCTCGCGAAGATATCGAGCGAGGATTACAGGGCTCAGAAGGTATTTCCCTGAAATCGTACTCAAAAACAAATAACGCCAACAATACAATTATTTCTTTTGCGTTGAATTTCGCTTCTCCAGAGAATCTTATAGACTACCTCGATCCTACCCGAAGTTATACTAGATTCAGCGAAGAAAATGGCAGCTATTCTTTGAAATTCGATTTTGGTAATGACATTCCGCCTCTTGATCCAGATATGAAGAAGTACATTTTTGAACAGTTTTCATCTTATCGATTTATCCTGATCATTGAGACCGCAAAATCTCCCGCTCCTGAGGTCTCTATTAAATATGGGGATTTTATTCGTAAAACAAGCTCTGGCAAAAAGACCATCCTGGAATGCGCAATGGCTGATCTTTTAACTGTGAGCTCTTCCCCCCAAATCGAAATCGTTTGGAGATGACGATAGATATAACGATATAAAGCAATGTCTTAATTCCTTTAAGCAGAATAATAAGATAATTAACAACGTTATTTATACATAGCTTGACTAATTTTGCCGTTTCGATTAGTTTTCCACCGCAGCGAATTACTTATTCGTCAGCCCGTTTTCTATATATCGGAGGAAAAACCTCATGCCAAGAAGAAAATTCGTGTATGCATTTGGTGCAGGCCTTGCCGAAGGAGATGGCTCAATGAAAGAGCTGCTCGGTGGCAAGGGAGCAGGCCTTCACGAGATGACCAAAATTGGACTTCCAGTTCCCGCCGGCTTCACTATCTCCACAGAAGTATGTGAGCTTTATTACAAGAATGGGAAAAAATGGCCGGAAGGGCTTGAAGCAGAGATCCAAAAGCATATAAAGAATCTAGAAAAGGTGACAAAAAAGACCCTTGGCGATCCAAGGGATCCGCTTCTCGTCTCTGTTCGATCCGGGGCACCTGTTTCGATGCCCGGTATGATGGAGACTATCTTGAATCTCGGTCTTACCGATGCTTCGGTCGAGGGTCTTGCTTCTAAGACCGGAAATAGGCGCTTTGCTCTGGATGCATATAGGCGCTTTATTATGATGTATAGCTCTATAGCCATGGGAATAGATAGGGAAATATTCGATAAAGCCTTTGAGGAAATCAAAGAGACAAAGACAAGGCCACGCATAGGAATACCCTCCGAACAAAAAGTAAACGATACCGATGTGAACGAAGAAGAACTCGGTGAGCTTATCAAATCCTTCAAGAAGATATATCGCGATCATATTGGGACAGATTTTCCGCAAGACTCATGGGAACAGCTAAAAGGCGCTATCAATGCGGTCTTCGATTCTTGGATGGCAGAAAAAGCCGTGACATACCGAAAAGTAGAGAAGCTGGTGGGAATTAAAGGGACCGCCGTAAATATCGTTCAGATGGTTTTTGGTAACAAAGGTGACAGTTCGGGCACCGGCGTATGTTTTACCAGGGACCCAAATACTGGCGAAAATATCTTCTACGGTGATTATCTCATTAATGCTCAGGGCGAGGACGTTGTTGCGGGAATTAGGACGCCTATAAAGCTTGCAGAGCTCGAAAAGCTTGACCCAAAAGTATACAAACAGCTTGTCGATATCCGCAGAAAGCTTGAAAGACATTATAGAGATATGCAAGATCTGGAATTCACCGTGGAAGAAGGTAAGCTCTATATGCTGCAGTGCCGTACGGGAAAACGTAGCCCTATTGCAGCCTTCCGCATCGCAGTAGATCTTGTAAAAGAAAAGCTGATTACTAAAGAAGAAGCGATACTTCGTATCAAAGCCTCTGATATAGAGGGAATTTTCTATCCAATGATCGATAAATCGAATGCTACAGCGCTTAAGAAATCTTTTCTTGTGCAAGGTATCGATGCTGTTCCAGGAGCCGCAGTAGGCAGGGTTGTATTCAATGCAAAGGTCGCTGAGGAATGGGAAGAAAAGGGTGAAAAAATCATCCTTGTTCGCAAGGAAACCAGTCCCGAAGATGTAGGCGGCATGCATGCAGCTCAAGGTATTCTGACAGCTACCGGTGGCAAGACAAGCCATGCCGCCGTTGTTGCGCGAGGATGGGGTAAATGCTGTATTGTGGGCTGCGAAAAGCTCGAAATAGACTATGAAAACCGCCATTTTGCCGTTGGAGATAAGATCGTAAAAGAAGGAGATTATATCACTCTGGATGGCAATACCGGAAATGTATATCTTGGGCAGCTCAAACTTGTTAAGCCCGAGCCTCCTAAAGCGTATAAAACTCTTATGTCCTGGGTAGACAGGACCAGAAAGCTCAAAGTTCGCACCAATGCCGACACTCCTTATGATGCTGAAAAGGCCAGGGAGTTGGGTGCTGAAGGAATAGGACTATGCCGAACTGAGCATATGTTTTTCGATTCAGAAGAGCGTATTCTTGCAATTCGCGAGATGATCATAGCGGATGATACCGAAAGCCGTAAAAAAGCCCTGGCTAAACTCCTCCCATTTCAGACCAAAGATTTCGAGGGCATATTTAGAGTGATGGATGGTCTACCTGTAACTATCCGCCTAATCGACCCACCTCTTCATGAATTTGTTCCACACGATGAAGAAGGTCAGCGCGAGCTTGCCGATGCAATTGGTGTTCCTATTGAAAAGGTAATTCAGCGAGTAGAGCAACTGCATGAACTAAATCCAATGCTAGGTCATAGAGGCTGCCGTTTGACCATAACCTATCCAGAAATCCTGGATATGCAGGTTACGGCAATAATCACCGCCGCATGCAATATGACCAAGAATGGTATAAAAGTTCTTCCAGAGATTATGATCCCTTTGGTTATAGATGACAAAGAGCTAAAAATTCTTGAGTCAAGAGCACGTGAAATAGCGGCTGCCATAATAGCGGCATCAGAAGTGCCATTGAAATATATGATCGGTACGATGATAGAGGTTCCACGAGCCGCTTTGCTCGCAGATAGAATAGCAAAAGTCGCTGAATTTTTCTCCTTTGGTACAAATGATCTGACTCAGATGACCCTCGGTTTGTCCCGCGATGATGCCGGTAGGTTTCTGCCAGACTATATCGATGAAAAGAAGGGAGCGATTTTCAAAGCAGACCCATTTCAGAATATCGACCAGGATGGCGTAGGTATGCTTATACGAATGGGAATAGAAAAAGGCCGCTCATCGAGGCCTAGACTCAAGGTAGGTATCTGCGGTGAACATGGTGGAGATCCAGAGTCGGTAAAATTCTGTCATCGAGTAGGCATGAACTATGTATCCTCTTCTCCTTTCAGGGTGCCCGTCTCTAGACTCGCTGCTGCACAGGCGGTGATTGAAGATGCTCAGGCCGCTCATAAATCTACAAGAAAACCTGGTAGACCTCCAAAGGCCGCCGCATCGTCCAAGGCAAAACGCCCTCGGGGCAGACCACGCGGTTCTAAAAATAAATAACCAAATCTTGTAATATTTTCCATGTTCAAAATAAAGAATAGGAGCGATATTTTAGCGCTCCTATTCTTTTGTTTCCAACCTCAATAAATGTCAAAAGGCTTTTTTCGAATCAAGCAAAATTGTGACAGGCCCATCATTAATTGAATGAATCCGCATGATCTCTTGGAATTTGCCAGTTTGGATATGGACTCCGTTCTCCAGCAATTTTGTGCAGAATAAATCGAATAGCATCAAGGCTTTTTCGGAACCAGCGGCCTTAGAATAGGAAGGCCGTCTGCCTTTTCGGACATCCGCATGCAAGGTGAACTGGGAAATTACAAGGGCTTCATAGCCAAGATCGAGAATCGAAAGATTCATTTTATCATTACTATCCATAAAAATGCGGAGGTGAGCTATTTTATCAGCGAGATATTCAGCATCGTCATCTGAGTCATCCGATGCAATTCCGAGATAGATTAGTATCCCTTTAGTAATGCTTCCACAGAATTTCTCTTCTCTGGATGTTCTATATGTCACAGAAGCCTCGGATACTCGCTGTATTACGGCTCTCATCTAAAGCACCCTTAGTTCGATTGAGGGGCGGCAAGCCCTTCGCTTTGTTCAAGTAAATTGAGTTTTGTCATAATATCCTGCAGTTCATTGTCGGTGAGGTTTTCGATATTATCTATAGCCCTGTCTATTTCAGAGATAAGATCTTGAATGGCTTTGATATCGAGTATTGGCGTATTGACTATAGATTGCTCCTCCAATACGACAGGAGGACTCTCCAAGACTTGTTGGGGTTCCTGGCGGGGGAAAGGATAATTTAGCGATAGCCAATCGATGAATTCGCTACCTGATCCACCGGTGAGCCAAGTGCTTGCCACTTTTATGCTTCCCTTTGGTGGGATAATTCTCTCATTCCAATAAAGGCCTAGAGCGGAATCATTGATAGAGAAAGAAGAGAGAGTGAAGCCTTTCATGAGTTGAGAATCATAATAGAACTTTGAATCGCTCAGTCGCTTCCAGTTTGCAATTACAACCATATCTGGCTTTTGATCTTCATCGAGGAGTAGCGCAAGGGAAGCAGCCTGTCCTGGAGAAACAACGTATTTTTCATCGGAATCTGATGCAAGAATCATTTCGTCGGTAACCCTGGCATTTAAACTTGTAGCAAAATGAAAGCCTTCTTTCTCGCCGAGAACCGTATCGCATACTTCTTTTATCATCACTTTCATTTCTCGCGTTGTATAGTTTTCGATTTCTATTTCGATGACAAAACCATCTGCTACCCGAGAAAAGGGGCTTGTAAAAAAAAGCAATCTCTGAGTCAATCTATTTGTAACCGATCTATATTCGATTTCAATGCCATTCTTTATTTGTCGCTGGCTAGTCTTATACTCCTTGGAAGCTCCCATCCTATATATGCGGTTGTCGATATTCAGTACAATAAAACTCGTCCTTGGATCCCCACTAAACCATAATGGTTCATATTTCGATTTTCCAGATATATTTACAAGGCGATAAAGCGCTGGCTGCAGTGTCAGATCATCAGTAGCAATTCTAACAAGCCCGTTGCGTATATCAATAGCAAATAGAGCGCCTATAACTATGAACAATAAGATGAAAAAGCATACTGGTTTTTTCATGGTGTTATATCCTTAAGATAGTTGTCTATTTTCCATATGAGCAGGTTCAAAGCCCTTTCTTTGGCTTCAAGAAGCATATTGAGCCTATTATTCCTTGAAGTCTCATCCGCGCTCAATTCTCGAGTTTCTATATTTGGCCTTGCAGAATACTTTCTGATTGCTTTTGACCATAGGTAATCTCTTAGATGTCGTTGTTCTCCATATACATCTTCCTGCATCTGCTGCACATCTCTATAGATATTTCTTCGAGACTCAAATTCAGCAAGGCGAGCATATTTGGCTTCTCTAGATTCTGAAGCCATCACGGTAATCCTCCAGGCGGTGAGAGAAGTGGCTTCCGTGTTGGGCCATGCCTCTTTGATTTTATTAAAAATGGATAGAGCTTGAGCGAAATCCCCAAGCTGGTAATAGCTCTCTCCTTTCCAGAACAACACGGAAGAACAAAACGGACTATCAGGATATCTATTAATGAAAATGTCGAAAACCGATATAGCATCCGCATAGAGTCCTAGCTTAAACAAAATTCTGCCTTGCAGGAATTGCATATCAGGCATATTGGGATGAGAGGGGAATGATTGCATGAATTTTTCACAAAATTCATAGGAAGTGGGAAAGTCAGCTGCCTGAAAATAAGATAATGCAGCCATGAAGCAGCTGTCAGCCAAGATTTCCATATTTGACTCGGTCTGGCATATATCTGCAAAAGCGGCTCCTGCACGCCCAAAATCTCCATTTCTGAAAATATCGAATGCATAGGAGAATTCATCTGATGTTTTGTTAGCTTGAGCATAAGAGAAAGATGCAAGAATAAACATAATAACCGCAAACATTTTCATTATCAACTTTTTCATACTTAGATCTTCCCTTTATAATATTTATAATATATGAATCTTGGAAAGCCCATATCCAGGTCAATCGATATTTCCGATTGGGCTTGTCCAGGCATTCCTAAAATCGGCAACAAACTGCTTTCTATCCTGAGCATTAAAAAAAGCGCTCCCAATTACGAGGACATCTGGCTGCTGAATCACGATGTCGGAGATCGATTTCGCATTTACTCCACCATCGATGGCAATCAAGAAATGGAGGCCCCTTTGTTCTCTAATTCTTCTGAGTTCTTCCACTTTTTGTAGGCAAAAAGGTATAAGCTTCTGACCCCCATAACCTGGATTTACGGTCATAACAAGCACAAGGTCTAAGAATTCAAGAAGCGGTACTATATTAGAGACAGGGGTTGAAGGCACTATCGATATTCCAGCCTTAATGCCCGCACGTGATATGCTCTGGATTAGACGGTGTGAGTGCACGCAGGCTTCTAAATGAAAAGTAATTGCATCAGCACCACTCTCTATATAAGCATTTATGTGGCGCTCGGGTTCTTCTATCATGAGATGAGCATCCAAGAACAATTCTGTCTTCGCTCGAATATCCGCGATCATCTTATGCCCGAATGTGATAGGCGGCACAAAATGCCCATCCATGATATCCAGGTGTAGCCAAGGACACCCGCTCTCTTCCACATGCCTTATAGCTGAACCAATGTCATAAAAATCAGCCGACAGAATCGAGGGCGCAATTATTGGTTCTTTCATATGCTGTATATGATAACTTGTTTCGTCTAGTTTTTCCAGACTCCTTTTTTAGGCCTAATGTCAATCTAATTGGAAATAGCACATAGAATAGCCATTGACGCAAAATTCAAGGCTCGGGTACTATTTGAATAGTAGTTAAAGGAGAAGAACATTCTAATGGCCCATCAGCCTCGTCCAAAAGAAGAAGCAACCATAGCAGAAGAAAATCTTTATCTGGCTTATGAAAGCCTAAAAAATGCGGATATTCAAAGCGCAGATTCTTTTCTCGAGAATGCTTTGAAAGCGGATTTTGAGCACCCGGAAGTTCTCTTTGCGATGAAATGCCTTCATTTCTGGAAGGATCTCATCTCTCAAATGCCAGAAACAGGAAGTCTTTTAGAGCGTGGAGATTTTCTCTGTGGTTCCTGGAAAAAGTTCATATTATTCCTTTCTCATATAGGAGACTCATTCGATACTGCTCGCTACGTTTACAGGCGATTCATATTTGGACTTGCTCTGGATCAGTATCTTGCCATTCCGGACGAAGAAAAGGAGGCCTTTGGGCCATTGTTAGATCTGAGGTTGGGCAGAGCCAGAAAAGCCACCGGAGATATAGAAACTGCTCTTATTCACCTTGAGCGGGCAGCCCAAGCCAGACGGAATGATGCAAACATTCTTGCCGAATTGGCTGATGTATATGCTATGTCAGGAGAAGCGCGCCTTTCTAAGGCCTTATTCAGAGAAGCCTTTTTTATTGATGCACAAGCCATAGAAATTGATTTCTTAGAGTCCGAATTGATCTTTAAGATTATTGAAAATATACAAAAACTAGGGTATTCTGGAAGTGATATTGCTGAATGGATACCAGTTTATGCAGAAATCTGGGGCGTATTCAATATTAAGAGAGAATTGAGCGGTGCTGAATATAACCGAATTTCAGCTTCTGCACGTCAACTTGAGATTCAATTAAGAGAATCGCATCAGCAAAGATCGAGCCTTATACCCCGCCTTCTAAAGAAATATTTTTGGATGGCGGATTATCTGAAGGCCCGAGAGGATACCAAAGAATTGCATTCGGTGCTGCTTAAGATCAAGATTATCGATCAATCCATCTATGAATCATATATAGGATGAAGAGGAGAAGAGAATGGATCAGTCTCCATTAAGTGAAAAACTACAGCTCATGTTGAATGAAGAGAAATGGACCAGAACCCTAATGGCGAACTACTCTATCGCCAACCTGAAAGAACTCGATCGCTTTATTGAGGAAATAACTGCCCAGAATGTGGCTGATGATATCATCAAGCTTTGCATAGAGCACTTATCTCAAACAAAAAATAGCGTTATTGCGCTATATGTCGCCGGAATGCTAAATATAATGCGCCAGCCGGCCGATGAAACTTATCTTATTCAGTTAATGGATTTATTTGCAGAAAGCAAAAAAAGCAATATTGTCGAGTATATATGCAACCGGATGCTAGACTTTGGAGAAAACCGCATTGCTCTCGTTAGGTTAGCAGAATGCTATACTGCAGAGAACAAAATCGAGCAGCGATACACGGTATGGGAGAGTCTTGTCCGAATCGACACTGAAGAAGCCGAACTAGCACAGCTTATTGCAGAATGGAAGGAAAAGAATGGCCTAATAGAAGAAGCCATCGATTTCTATAAGAAGGCACTCATTCGCTACATCAATAAGGGACTATTTTCAAATATAAAGGAATTATGGCATAAGCTGATTCAACTTTCGCCAGAGGATTATGACTTTTTTCTGCACGCGCAGAAAAAAATAGCAAAACAGGTTTCGCCGGAAAAAGCCGCCACAATTCTAATGGACTTATATGATTGGTATAAGAAAAACGAAAAGTGGGATACCGCATTGAACATACTGAAGCTTATTGTGGAATATGATGAGCGCAATCCTGCCTTACGCAAAGAATTCCTTGAATGTTATTCAAAGATATATAGCGGACATTCGATGTTCGATGAATGTGTAAGGCTTTCAACCCTAACACAATCCTATCGTTCGCTGCATGAAACCATCCCTGACTTTGAAAAACGCATCGCTTTTGATAGAGGAAATTATGTCTTCCATAGAACCTGGAATATTGGAAGGATTTCAAATATAACCAACGATGAAGTTGTCATTGATTTCGCAAAATCGCGGAATCATCACATGTCGCTTAAAATGGCTTTTGATAGTCTAATTACTCTTTCCAAGGATCATATATGGGTTCTAAAAGCAACCTGGCCTCGCGATAAGCTCAGAGAAAAAGTAAAGACAGATCCGGCCTGGACAATCAAAATCATAATCAAGAGCTTCGATAATCGCGCGGATATGAAACGCATCAAAGCGGAGCTCGTACCATCTATTCTCTCCATATCTGAGTGGAATTCATGGAGCACTCGCGCCAAAGAAATACTCAAGACAGATCCTATGTTCGGCAATGCCCAGGATGATATTTCCACCTTCATCGTGCGGGACAGACCTCTCTCATTCGAAGAAAAAATCTATACACAATTCAAGGCGGAAAAGAATTTCTTTTCAAGGGTTCAATACTTTAGGGACTACCTCGAAATGAGCGAGGAAGTCGACACCGATTATTTTGAGGAAATGCTATCATATTTTGTATCATTCCTAAAGTTGACGCAGGTGAACGAATTTGTCGTAGGTTCTTACCTACTCCTAAAAGAGCTGTCCGGGCGTTACCCAAGAATGCAGCAATACGTGACGATGCGATTTGTCGACCTTTTTGAGCAGATCGAAGACGATATCGTTGGAATATATCTTGGATTGAAAGATACAGAGCTTAAGAACCAGTTTATTCAGAATATAAAGCTCTATATTCAAAATTGGCCGGACATCTATATTCAGCTTTTGCCTTATGCCAGATCTGCCAAGATGATTGATGCGCTGGAGTCCAATGGGCATGAAGAAAAACTCAAGCGAATGGCTATGTATATAGTCGAGAACTATAAGGACATGCGAGAAGCCTTCATCTGGCTTGCAAAAGATTTAAAAGACAAGGCTTGGATGAAGGAGCTTGGCATTGTGCGAGAAAAGATCATTCTTACTCTTTTGCACATCCTTGATATAACCTTCAAGGAAATCGATATCCATAAAGATACAACAGAAAACCGAAAGATCAATAAGCTTGTACAAAATATTCTCTTTAAGGAAAATGATTTAGAGGAATTCCTTAATGAAGCCCCTCAACCAGTAGCAGAAAGAGTCTATTCAATGCTCTCTGACATCAAGGAAGTCGATCCTGTGATCAAATTAGATTTGAAGAAGAAAATCGGTGAGCGCTTTCCTAACATCAAATTCTATGATGGCAACGAACGGCTTACTGTGTCGCGAGGTCTTATGGTAACTGCAAACAAGTTTGACGAGAAAAAGCGCCTCCTTGGACATATAATGGAAGTAGAGGTTCCTGCAAACCAGAAAGAAATAGCCTATGCCCTCTCACTGGGCGATTTGCGAGAAAATGCAGAATACAAAGCTGCAAAGGAAAGGCAAGACGAACTCAACGCCAAAGTGGGCAAACTCAAAAGCGAACTAGATCGAGCCCAGATCATCGATTCGGATCAGGTAGACAGCACCAGTATTTCTTTTGGTACAAAAATTGCGCTCAAGAATCTAATCACCGGCGAAGATGAATTCTTTACTATTCTCGGACCATGGGAATCCGATCCTGAGCACCAGGTAATTTCTTATCTTTCTCCACTAGGCAAGCACTTGCTCAATCATAAGACGGGCGAAAAGCTGAACTTCACAATCAATGAGCGTAAATTCAGTTATGAAGTCGTAAAGGTGGAAAAAGCGGATTTTTAGGGTTTCTTGTTATTACTGCGCTTCTTCTTTCTCTTCCATGCCAGTATAGCGATCAAGAAAGGCTCGAGCAAATGATTCAAAGCCATCTTCTTGGATTGCTTGACGAATCTTCGAAGCAAAATCTGCCATAAAATGCAGGTTGTGTTGACTTGCAAGCATTGAGTATAGAATTTCGTTGTTCCTGAATAGATGGTGCAGATAAGCACGGCTATATGTCTTGCACACTCGGCAACTACAATCGGTATCTATAGGCCTAAAATCTTTTTTATATATAGCTTTCTTGATTACAATTTGGCCCCTAGAAGTGAATAATAAACCATTCCGAGCTGTTCTGGTAGGATAAACGCAGTCGAATATATCTATACCATTCCGCACTGCCTCTATGATGTAATCTGGTGTTCCAATGCCCATAATATATCGGGGTTTATCTGAGGGCAAAAGAGCCGCAGTAAAGTCAAGGTATTCCATATATGCTTCTTTCGGTTCTCCGATGGAAAGTCCCCCTATCGCAATACCTGGCAAATCCAAGGAAGCGATTTGTTCCACACTCATTTTTCTAAGCTCTCTGTAAAAATTGCCCTGAACGATACCAAAAAGATAACCTTGATACCCACGCTCTCTCTGACAAAGCCACTGAGTTTTGGCTCGCTTTGCCCAATCATAAGTCAAGGCTGTTGCTTTATATGCCTTATTCTCGCTTTCACCCCAAGGCGCACAAATATCCAATGCCATTTGTATATCGGAATTGAATGCAGTCTGAATATCGACCACATTCTCTGGAGTTAGAATGTGAGAAGAACCATCGATATGCGATCTAAAGCGCACTCCATCATCTAGAATCTTTCTGAATTGAGACAGTGAAAATATCTGAAACCCACCAGAATCCGTAAGGAAATTTCTTTGCCAGCCAGAGAAACCATGCAAACCGCCAGCCTTGGATATGACTTCCGGACCTGGCCTCAGGAAAAGATGATATGTATTAGAAAGAATCAAAGAAAATCCCATCGACTCTAGATCCCTTGGTTCCACTGCCTTGACCGTGGCATTTGTACCTACGGGCATGAAAGCAGGAGTCTGAACATCTCCATGCGGAAGCGATATTAAACCGGTTCTCGCAGAACATGAAGGATCTCTGTGCTTCTCTTGAAAGATCGATTTAATCATCTATAGGGCTACTCCAATATTATTCAAAATAATACATATTTAAGTTCTTGCACTCAAATAAGAGATTGTTGATAAAGCACCAAAGACAATAATTACCGCCCACATGGATATTCTCGGGCTGATCAAGCCTGATCTAGCAGATACGGAAGCTATCATCTGCGCAACATAGTATAGAGTTGCGCTACAAAGGCTAAGAAGCAAGCTCAGTAAGAAAACGCTCTTTTTGAAACGGCCTGAGAAAGCGGCTGCAAGACCAACCACAATCAGAGGAGTCAAGGAAAAAGATAGCCTTTTTTGCTTTTCAACCTCTGCATCCACAACGGGAAGCCCGGAAGCCTTTAAGAATTCGATATGATTGTTGAGCTCTCTCATGGTCAGAAAACGAGGATTCATGCTTGGTCTTGTGAAGCTCGAAGGAGGTTCATTTATCACTGGTTCGGAATACTCTTCGAATTTTGAGAATGTCCAGTCGTTGTCTTGCCTGCTATATATTATCGAATTTGCAAAAACCCATGTTCCTTGCTCCCATTTCGCACTTTCTGCCGAGATTTTTCTTGTTAGGTTTCCATAGGCATCTCTTTCGATTACAGAAACATCATATAGGCGAAGATTCTTTTCATCGAAATATCTGTAAGTATAGACCTGTTTTCCTGAATCAACGATCAGCCCAGGCACTGTTTGTTTTCCTGCGGATTCTTTGAGTATTCTAGACTGCAGATCATTTCTCGATCTAGAAAATGGAATGGATGCAAAGTCTGTCAAGTAAAACTCAGCAGCACAAAACAATATCGAAATACTTAGAATAGGAATCAACAAGCGTTGCAGTGATAATCCTGCACTAAAGACAGCTTCAAGTTCATGGTTTGCATGCCAATCGCTCAAAACGAAGACTATTGCAAAAAGAAAAGCTACCGGCAAAGCATCTACAATATGATCAGTAATTCCCAGGCTAATCCAAAAGATGATATCCCAAAAAAGAGCATTTTGAGCAAGAAATTTCCATAAAAGAGAAAAAAGTTCTACAAGAGAAATTACAAGCGAAAGAAATAAAGTTCCTCCAATAGTCCAGATAAATACTCTTTCCAACAGGGCTCTCCAGAGAATAATCGGCAAAAATCGAGTGTCTTGTTTATAAGCTGATGATTGTTGAGCCATGTTCGATTCCACTTCCTTTTTAGGCATCATAAAAAATGCCCGGTTTTTATTTTTCTGACAACCCATAGAGAAATTGTGGCAAGCAACATGACAAGATTCGGCATCCACATAGAAAACACGGGATTGACATTTTGGCGGTAACCCAGAGTCTGACCTAGGAATAACAATGCCCAATAGATTACTGAAAGAAGCAGTGCAATACCAAAACCGGCTGCGCGCCCTGCTCTTTTTGATCCAATTCCTAATGGGAGTGCTAAAAGTGCAAAGAAAAAGCAAGCGGAAGGCAGGACCAATTTTTTCTCATATTCAAGGCGATAAATCTGAAGTGATGTATCGTTGATTTTTTGATTCTCAAGTGACTTTATCTTGTTGGTAAGAGATATCAGATCATTTTGTAACAAGGTCAGTGAGGTCAGTGAGTCTTTTGTCTTCAATGATCTCTCTTGCTGAGTCTCAATGGCAAGCAAATCATAATTCAGCCTTAATCTATCAAGCGCTGTATCCTTTTGAAAATCCTTTTTTTTAATCCGATCATCAAGAATCCGCTCTTTTTCTTTTATTTTTTTTGCCAATATTGTCAAAGACATCTCAGAAGGAGCCGTACTACTATAATTCATTAAGGGTTCGCGGATCCTAATTCGAATTTCAGCGGACTTTGCCATAGTCACAGAAAAATCTCCCGCAGAGGCATCATTTAGTCTCTTTAGTTCTGTAAGACTATTCATGCTTAGAATAGCCATCAGAGAATCTTTAGAGAATTCTATTCCCACATCATCCGCTATCACGGTATCAGAATCATACCCTCCAGACTGATCGATAATTAGTACATCTTGTAATCGACTTGCGGAAGAACCCTCCTCCGATCCACCGGTGACAAGCAGTTTATCTCCATATTTACTGATTGAATAAGGAGCTAGCTCAATTTTAGCAGATTTCTTAATAAGCTCTGCATATTCATTCTTGAAGCCTTGAGCGGCACGGGGTATAGACCATTCATTGAAGCAAAAAGATCCAATAGAAATGGCTAATCCAATTATCAGAAAAGGAACATATAACCAAAGAGGTCTTATACCCAAGGAAGAACTTGCCAGAAGCTCGTTATCGGAATTCTGTCGCGATGATGTCATGAGAGTGGCCGCTAAAATGGAAAAAGGAATGGTGATTGCGAGTATAGTAGGTAGAGAATAAAAAAGTAGCTTGACAACCGATAGAAGATCAGCACCCCTGGATAGGATATCCTCGGCAAAGAGCAAGACTTGATTGATAAGAAATACAATAAAGAAGAATAGAAATGTGCCCAAGAAAGAAGTCATTATCTCTGAAATCGTTATTCGCCAGAGTGTGAAGGAGGGTCGCTCTTTCATCTCAGCTCACATCTCAGTCTTATCCTCAGCGGCCAGTTGATCCAAAACCGCCAGCCCCACGAGTAGTATCATCGAGATGAGAGGAAATCGAGAAATCAGCGCGAACAACAGGAGCAATGACCAACTGTGCAATTCGATCACCATTCTCGATGACAAACGGTTTGTCACTCAGGTTGATGAGAATAACCTTGATTTCTCCACGATAATCGCTATCAATAGTGCCAGGAGCGTTTAGGCAAGTGATACCATGCCTATACGCCCAGCCTGATCTAGGCCTGATTTGAGCTTCATAGCCCGAAGGTAAAGCAATTCTAAGACCCGTCGATATCAATGCCCTTGAGAGAGGTTCGAGCACCAGAGGCTTCTGAAGAACAGCATGGAGATCCGCTCCTGCAGCATTATCTGTAGCATATTGAGGAATTCGTGCTCCTTCGGAGAGCGCTATTAGTACTTCTATCGCTCTATCTTCGGGCTTCACCATGTCAAAATATCCTTAATCACTAAATCAAGATCATCTCATGATATATCCGATCCATAGAGATCGACTACAAAGAGCGAATTGATATTAAATTATATCATATCGATCGAGGATTACCTATCCCAATGCGAATCCCGGCGAGATGACCTCATGTCTCTCTGGCGATCAGAAGGCCTGTCATTCCGTCTAGCATCTCGCTGCGCTATCTGTCCCTTGTCATCAAGCGCATCCACTGCAGCAAGATTGAGCCTTCCAAGATGATCGATTTCCATAAGCTTAACCTTTATGATATCGCCTTCTTTAAGCAGATCGCTAACCTTGTCTACATGTTCCTTTGAGAGTTTCGAAATATGACATAATCCCTCGCGACCCGGAAGTATTTCTATAAAAGCGCCGA
Organism: Treponema sp.; assembly: GCA_012516755.1. Classification (GTDB taxonomy): domain Bacteria; phylum Spirochaetota; class Spirochaetia; order Treponematales; family Rectinemataceae; genus Rectinema. Next base: position 6,427 of record JAAYWE010000211.1, on the reverse strand, counting down.
AATCCATGATCCGCTTTACCGTGCCGTTATAAATCTTTCCGACTTCCGGTTCCTCTACCATTCCCAAGATGGCATCGCGAGCACTATAGGTAGATTTCTGGTCTTTGCCGTAGACTGTAAGGTACCCATCTTCATCGATATTGATCTGAACATCGTATTTCTCAGAGAGTGCCTTGATATTCTTGCCTGCAGGGCCGATCACGAGGCCGATTTTTTCGGGATCGATTCGCGCGTTAATCACCTGAGGGGCATAGGGAGATATTTCGCTTTGTGGTTCAGCGATAGTCTTTTCCATAATAGAGAGAATGTGAAGTCGGCCGCGTTTGGCCTGGTCTAGAGCCTTGCGAAGAATCTCTGTCGAAACGCTTGATATCTTGATATCCATTTGAAAGCCGGTGATACCATCTTTTGTGCCTGCTACTTTGAAATCCATATCACCAAGATGATCTTCGTCACCCAGGATATCCGAAAGTACAGCATAGCGCGTATCATCAGTAACTAGACCCATGGCTATACCTGCAACAGGTTTGGTAAATGGCACACCAGCATGCATAAGCGACATGGATGAAGAACACACCGTGGCCATAGAGGAAGAACCATTGGATTCGAGCACTTCTGCCACAACGCGAATAGTATATGGAAATCTCTCCTTTGGCGGCAACATCGGTTCGATAGATCTGCGAGCTAGATCGCCATGTCCAATCTCCCGCCTTCCGGTTCCAAGCCTGCCAACTTCTCCCACGGCAAAGGGAGGAAAATTGTAATGAAGCATAAATCGCTCGCGTCGATCTCCTTCGATATCATCGAATATCTGCTCATCGAATACAGTGCCAAGAGTTGTCACCGCGAGCACTTGGGTCTCTCCACGAGTAAACAATGCAGAACCATGGGTTCGTGGCAATACGCCGATTTCGCAAGTTATTGGCCTTATTTCCTCCAGACCGCGACCATCGACACGCAACCCTTTGTCAAGTATCGAGGACCGTAGAATTTCGTACTGCAGATCATCCATCAATTTTGAAAAAAGCTTCATCTGAATTTCTTCGTCAAGATCATCCGCGAATTTTTCCTTGACGGCAGATATTGCCTCTGATACGGCTTTTGCACGCTCTTGCTTTATTTTCGTGAAAAGAGCTCTTGATAATAATTCATAAGCGCATTTGCGAATTTCATCTTTATTGTTCAACTCTATGGAAAATGGTGCTGGTGCTAGTTTTTCTTTACCGGCAATCCGACGCAGCTCTTCTATAGTCGAACAAATTTGCGAAATAGGTTCTCTTGCCATCTCGATAGCCTGAATCATTTCTTCTTCCGAAGCTTCATGAGATCCACCTTCCACCATAGTTATACCTTGAGCTGTACCGGCAACTACGATTTCCAGCTTGGCATGGTCTATCTGTTCATAAGTGGGGTTAAGAATATAGGAACCTTCAACAAGCGCCACACGTACACATCCCACAGGCCCATCAAAGGGTATATCGGAGATATGGATTGCGGCGCTTGCTGCGTTTGCCGCTATAACATCAGGCGGATTTATCTGGTCGGCAGAGATGCAGGTTGGCACAATCTGAATTTCTCGTCCAAATTCCTTATGAAATAATGGCCTCATAGGCCGATCGATTATCCTGGAAACGAGGATTTCTCTATCTTTGGGCTTTGTTTCTCTTTTTATGAAACCGCCTGGTATCTTGCCTGCCGCATAGTATTTCTCAGAATACTCAACAGTCAGCGGAACAAAATCCAAACCTTCTATTGGCGTGGGGGAACAGCAAACAGTTGCTATAACAGCACTACCACCATAAGTCGCAAAAACAGCTCCATTTGCCTGTTTTGCCATTCTTCCTGTTTCAAATACAAGATTCTCGTTGCCAATTTTACATTCAAGTTTGTTTATCATTACATTCCTTCTCTAGATTCGCATATCCGATTTAATCCGGATCAATTAATATTGCTCGGATTGGATTATTATTTTCGGATCTGCAATTTTTCCATAATTGCACGATAAGATTCAAGATCGGTTCTCTGTAGGTATTTTAAGAGCTTTCGACGCTGACCGACAAGCTTAAGAAGCCCCCTTCTTGAATTCGTGTCTTTCTTATGAGTCTTAAAATGCTCGGTCAGATATGCGATCCTCGCAGATATAATTGCAACCTGGGTCTCAATCGCACCTGTATTCTTTGAATCCTTGCCATACTCGAGCACTAACTGGGCCTTGTCTTCTTTGCTCAAAGCCATACTACATTCTCCTTCTGTTGAACAGCCTTATCAACGAACGCCAACCGGATATTATCCGATCGCATGCGTAAACTCAATGCTATATAATTGTGAACAACGTTCACTTTGGTCTTCTGCACCGTATCGTTATCCTTTATGAACACCTCATACTGCCCTTCCGGTGGTATAAGCAAATCATCTTCGGGCAAAAAGAATTCTGCTTTTTCGTCTATAACGCTTGTCTCCCGTCTGGCTAGTACTTGATATGGCCTACCAATCATTTCTGCGGCTTCTCCAAGCCTTCCCTCGAGCACGGCATGGCGAATTCTGCTAGAGCTTATTGCGTGGCCTCGGTACATGACATTCTCTACAATACATGAACGCAAGCCAATCTCTTCACTCAGCTTCTCAACTTTGGCAGCATTGGTATCGAGGTTGTGCCCAAACTGAAAATTCACACCCACCGCTATAAACTGTACATTAGCAATATACAGTGCAGCAAGGAATTCCCTTCCCGAGAGTTTAGCGAAATTATCAGAAAAGTCAATCATCACACAATATTCTATACCCATATGCTGAAAACCTGATAATTTCTGCTCTAGAGTCAAGAGGCTACCTTTATAGCTCGATGGATTGAGTATTTTCTTGGGATTTTCCTTAAAAGTGATAATACACGGCTTCAGGGCGGGGCTCTGTAACTTTATAGTATCTATCAGTACTTGGTGCCCATAATGGAGTCCGTCAAAGACGCCGACTGTAGCTGCAAGCTTTTCCTGAGAGTGATTATTTTGAAATTCCTGCCAGGTCAGAACTTTCACTATCGAGGCTCCTCTGCCATTACCACTCTCGGCGCGTATTCTTTATCCTTTTGCTCTGCTATACCTAGAAGCTCCCCTTTTTCGGAAAAAAGCGCCACTGGTTTTGATTCAAAAGAAAAGTCTGGGTTTCTAAATAATGTCATCTGGTCACAATCTAATGTTACGGCTTTAGCTGGCAATGTCCCTCCATGAATAAAATGCTCAACAAAATCCAATTTGATTACTGCTGTTGCAAGACCTAAGCTCTGCGCGATATCCGGTGAGAAGACTCTGATACTCTTCTCATTGCACTCTTGCGGAGAATGTGCTTCGCTTATGGAGAAAGGTCCAATTACTGTCCTTCTCAACGATATCACCGTTGCACATGAGCCGCATGCATGGCCGATGTCTCTTGCAAGAGAACGAATATAAGTGCCAGAAGAGCAGCGAATTCTAAGAGTCGCTTCTTTCTCTTGGAAACTCTCTAACTCTATATCATGTATTATTATGGATCTCGGCGATATTTCGGGTTTATTACCGGCTCTGGCTATTTTATATGATCTTTCCCCGCCGACATGCACAGCACTATATGATGGAGGTATCTGTTCAATATTTCCACAAAAAGAAGGAATAATTCTTTCGAGGGTTTCTCTCGCGGGCAATTCACCTATGGCCATGATTTTGCCTTGAGGATCGAGAGTATCTGTCTCTTCTCCGAATCTGAAAACTGCTTCATATTCCTTGTTCTGATGCATGAACCATCGACTAAGACGTGTTATCTTGCCAGTGAGTATGATCAATAAACCTGAAGCAAAAGAATCCAGCGTACCAGCATGCCCATACTTCTGAGGATACGCAGAGGATTGAACCGATAAGCTTTTTCGAATGTCCTGCAATACTCTATTCGAAGTGAAGCCTTTAGGTTTATCCACGAGGAAAAAACCGCTATGCTGCATTATTTCAGAAGATCCTTCAGTTTTTCAGTAAGCTCGAATCCTTCTTTGAGGCTGTGATCAGCCACAAAGGTGAGAACAGGAGTCAATCGCAGACGAACGCGTTTTGCGATGAGAGATTGAACAAAACCAGCCGCATGAGATAGGCCGACGATTGCTTCGTCAAGATGCCCCTCTATATCATCAAGACTACTTACAAATACTTTCGCATGCGATCCATCCTGGCTTGCCTCAACCCTTGTGATTGATAAAAAACTATTGACACGAGGATCTTTAATCTCACCAAAGGTGATCATCTTAGAAATTTCCTCTCGAATTAATTCTTCAAGACGACGTTTGCGCACCTGGTTCATTTTTATCTCCCGATTCGAGCGTTCGAGCAACCTCAATTGTCTCATAAAATTCAAGGACATCGCCTTCTTTAAGATCATTGCAGTTCTCTATGCCGATACCACATTCGTAACCTGCGGCTACTTCTTTGACATCATCCTTGAATCGCTTAAGGGAAGATAGATTGCCTTGGAATATCTCGATATTGTCGCGGATAACTCTGACTTGGCAATTTCGCTTGACTATACCCTCTGAAACAAAACAACCTGCAACGATGCCAGCTTTTGGCACTCTGAAGATATTTCGTACTTCAGCTTTTCCGACTTCTTGTTCTTTGAGTTCAGGAGCTAACAAGCCTTCCATTGCGCGTTTTATCTCTTCTTGGGCGCGATATATAAGATTGTACTTGCGAATATCGACCTTTTCGCGCTCAGCTAGCTGCTTTGCATTGGATGTCGGGCGGACATTAAATCCGACGATGATGGCATTGGATGCCGAGGCCATCATGACATCATCTTCTGTGATAGCGCCTGCCGCCGCTCTTATAACATTTAAATGAACTTCTTTTGTTGATAGCTTTTCAAGCATGCCTTTTAGAGCTTCTACGCTACCATGAACATCTCCCTTTATTATGACCTTCAGCTCTTTGATCTCTCCCTGGCTTATGGTCTCGTAGAGATTATCCAGAGTCACTTTTTTGACATTGCGGCCTTCTTCGTATTTCTTCAATTCTTGGCGCTTGGTTGAGATTTGACGCGCAAATTTCTCATCTTCCACCACTTCGAATGGATCGCCAGCTTCGGGCATGCCCTCGAACCCGATTACCTCTACTGGCATCGAAGGCGTAGCCTGTTCTATGCGATTTCCTTTATCATCGAACATGGCTCTGACTCGACCTGGGAAAATACCCGCAACAAAAGGATCCCCGACATGCAAAGTTCCATTTTGTACCATAAGTGTGGCGACAATTCCACGGCCTTGGTCTATACGGGATTCAATGATCTTGCCTTCAGCGAGCCTGTCGTAATTTGCTTTTAAGTCGAGCATTTCAGCTTGCAGGAGAATTGCATCAAAGAGTTCCCTAATGCCTATCTTTTGGAGAGCGGAGACTTCGACGAACTGTGTCTGACCTCCCCATTCTTCAGGAATAAGGCCCAATTCAGAGAGCTGCGTTTTTACTCTGTCTGGGTTGGCTTCCGGCAGATCGATTTTGTTAATCGCAACAATAATTGGAACATTTGCAGCCTTTGCATGATCTATCGCCTCCTTGGTCTGCATCATGACGCCTTCTGTAGCTGAAACTACTAGTACTACGATATCTGTGATATTTGCTCCTCGAGCTCGCATTTTTGTGAATGCAGCATGGCCTGGAGTATCAAGAAAAGATATCTTTCCATTAGGGTATTCAGCCATATATGCACCGATGTGCTGAGTAATACCACCAAATTCTTGAGACACTACATCCGTTTTGCGAATCGCATCCAGGAGTTTGGTTTTTCCATGGTCGACATGTCCCATTACAGTCACGATTGGAGGTCTTGGCCTGAGTTCTTCTGGTCTATCCACTGCTTTTTCGATTACTGTCTCATCATAGAGGCTTACTACTTTGACTTCGCAGCTATATTCAGCAGCTAGAATTGCGGCTGTATCGGCGTCTATTTTTTGATTGATAGTCGCCATAACGCCAAGTGACATCAATTTACTTATCAGGTCAGCAGGTTTTAGATTCATTTTCTTTGCCAGCTCTGAAATGCTGATATTCTCCATGATGTCAATTGATTTCGGAACAGCTGCCAGTTTGGCTTCGGCCTTTTTTTTGAGCTGAATTTGCTTCTCGAGCTCCGTTTCTTCCTCGCGCTTGTTGAATACTCCTTTCTTTTTGACCGGTGCTCTACGCGAAGCGGGCCTTTCGTTCCCAGTGGAAGGAACCGGTGCGGGAGTTTGACGTAATCCGTATCTGCCGCCTGCAGGGCCCTGTCTTGCTCCAATATATCCACCCGGCCTTTGGCCGCTTCCGGGCTGACCTGTTTTTGCATAAGGATATGCTATCCTACCACCAGAGCCTGTTCCACCTTGACTCTGAAAGCCACCAGAAGGACGATTTCCACGAGAAAACTGCTGAGATCCGGATTG
>JAAYWE010000210.1 GCA_012516755.1 Treponema sp. | reverse complement strand
GGCCAATTGTGCTGGGAGAACAGATAAAGATACATCCACTCTTGCTTTTTTTCTCCATAACCGGAGGCCTGGCAGTCTTTGGATTTAACGGGCTGATACTGGGTCCAGTTATTCTGATACTATTTGTTGCCGCTGGTGATCTCTACAGGGCATTGAACGAGGAAAGTGAGCTTTCGGACAATAAAAGCGAGAAATAATCCTTGAAGCTGTTTCTAAAGGCCTCTATTCTTGATTGCTATCGCTATCAAGGCATATTGTTATCAATAGACAATAATATCGAGAGCGCCTTGAGATTTGGCGAAGATGAGCAGCGATATTCAAAGAAGAATATCAAATACGGCTTTCAAGAGCAGCTACAAGCTCATCTCGAAAGCGAATATCTATAGGCTTATTTCCCGAAGTCCGACCCAGCCCACATTCAGGCCTCGTTTTGCCATGAAAATCCGAGCCAGCTGTGACAAACATTCCTCGCTCGTGTGCCATTCGTTCCAGAATAACACATTGACCATATTTGGCGGTTGGATGGTAGGCTTCTATTCCCCTAACGCCTTTGGCTTTCAATTGAGAAAAAATCGTGCCAAGAACATCTTTTGATACGAAAAGTGAATAGGGATGAGCAAGAACGGAAACCCCACCCGCAGCATCAATAACGGATAGCGCTTCTTCGAGCGCTAGACATGCTTTCTTTATATAGAATGGTTTCCCTTTGCCAAGATATCGATCAAAGGCTTCCTGCCGCGTACGAGCGCAATGCGCTTCCACAAAAAGATCTGCGAGGTGTGGCCTACCCAGATAAGAGGTTTTCGAAAAGGCTTCAATACTATCAAGGTCCAGTGGAAGATTGGCTTTCGCAATGCGATCAAGAATGGCTAAGTTGCGCTCCAGTCTAGCGTGGGAAAGTCTTTCCACCGCCTCTACGAGAGGTGGCGCTGCCTCGTCGATCCCATAACCGAGAAGATGAAACTCGCCTGGCTCGAAATCTATCTCGATCTCGATGCCAGGGATGAATTCAAGGTTCACAAGCCTGGCAGCCGCGCGCGCTTCTGCTACTCCTAGAGTGTTATCGTGGTCGGTAAGAGCGAGGGTGGAAAGGCCAAGCGCGCGGGCTTTTTCGACGAGCGCGGCAGGCGCAAGCTCACCATCTGAGGCAGTGGAGTGGGTGTGAAGGTCAGCGGTTGGCATGGTTCCAATCCAGTTTGCCCCGCGATCCATAACATAAAATGGGAATCGAATACACCTGATTTTGTAATGCTTCCTCTTCTTTGCCGGTAGCCTTCTTTCTTTGGGGTCTATTTAATATTGAAGATAATTGCCGTGCAAAAATCACTAGTCTCTCATCCGACACGGGCGCAACCCATGATTCGACTGGAACCCTTGCCGTAGTATAGATCTGAATTGCTCTTAGCTGTCCGCCACCATTGAGAATTTCTCTAATCGTGACAGCATAGGACTGGCAATCGAAGTAAATATTGCCTGTTCGATTGTCATATATCACCATAGTCTGCAGAGTGACAGGCACACTGCATGAAAAGTCCACAATCCCACGGACAATTTCAGCAAACGGAAATCGCGAGCGCGAAAGGAGAGCATGAAGCTCTTCTTTTCCACCATCGAGCTTTGCCCAAATTTCGAAGGGGTATCTTTTATAAAAACCGGCAAGGAGCTCGGTAATATCTTCACGAAGGAAGCCAGTGGAATTGGTGATAAGAACGATAGATGGAATCGAGTGCTGGCCTGATGGTGTTGCGCAATCCTTTACGAGGGCCTTTGTATCAATTGCTTGGCGAGCAGCATACAAAGCTTCTTCCAAGAAGGGCGAGAGTGTGGGTTCGCCATTTCCAGAAATCGAAATATCTTTGAGCTCCAGAGTCTTTGAGAGCTCAGGCCATTCTTCATCGAAGAAGCACTCGATAGCACGGCTCACATCGCCGGCTTTTAGCGAAGCCCCAGGATTGGAAAATGGCATAACCTCACAATAGGGGCAATCGTAGCTGCAAATCTTGCGCTCAGGGAAAAGGTTGATGCCTAAAGAAAGCCCTCCAGCTCGTCGCGAAATAACCGGATAGATGATCGCCGCCCCTCCCCTGCCCCTTGGATGCAATTCGAAGTCATGTAGATTGCCATCATTTTCCTGGCAAAGATTGCTCATATGCGTACTGCAACAAATCTTCTTTTCTGCCATAGTATGAGATGATAATAATGTTTTGATCGGGCTTTGGCGAGAGGCAATGATTCCATGGGTTAAAATCCTGTATATTAGATTAGCTTATGCTTCTCATGCTTACATTTTAGCAAGATTATTGGCATAATATCGCATAATATCGTTGAGTTTCTGGAGAGGTCATAATGCCAGAGCTAGAAAAGTATGATCATGGTCCCACAAAAATCGAGAGAAATAATGTCATCGAGCGCTTAGAGCACGGTTTTGCGCAAAATCTGCTCGATATCGATGTATACGAGAAGCGAATGGAGATTGCTGTAAACACCGCGTCGAAAAGAGAACTTTTATCTCTAATTGAAGATCTTCCGGCTTCAACCGAGACCAATAAGCAATTTACATCTCTTGATGGAATATTGCTCAACCACGGTGAAATCAAGGATTATGATGTCACCCTAGCTTTTTTGTCTGGTGCGACTAGAAAGGGCTTATGGTATCCACCCAAGAGGATGAAAGTCGTCGCTATAATGGGCGGTGTCGACCTGGACTACTCACAAGCTCAGATTCCCCCTGGGGTTTCTACGATAGATGTATTTGCCCTAATGGGAGGAGTAGATATCTTTGTGCCAGAAGGGGTCAATGTGGAGGTAACAGGCATTCCTATTATGGGTGGTATAGATAATCGCGCTGTTTCATATGCAAAGCCCGGCGCTCCTACCATCAAAATAAACGCGATTGCTTTGATGGGAGGCCTGGACATCAAAGTAAAGCGGCCTAAGAAGTAGACCTGTATGAGCATTCTAAGAAGATTTGCAGTGTTGCTATCTTGTTGATTATGCTTCTTCAGCAAGATTTCTATTGATTGAATTCGTC
>JAAYWE010000209.1 GCA_012516755.1 Treponema sp. | reverse complement strand
TGGAAGCCGTAATGATTGCTCCCTGGACTTTTCGTTTCAAATCTCGGTAGAGATCGAAGTGCCCAAGCCGATGAAAGTTGTTGTCTCTTCCTATATCGATGGCAAGAAAGCGACAGTGGAACAGGAGTGCGAACAAGGAAATGCGGTAGTCAGCACCAACATGGTTATTCAGAACCCCAGACTATGGTGGCCACATGGCTATGGTGAGGCCGCCCTCTATGATCTGGTTGTTGACGCTGCTGTCCAAACAGCCAACCCCCCTCAACCTCATGTCATACATAAACGAATCGGCTTTCGATCGCTCCAGGTTATTTCACAAGAAGATAGTATTGGCAGGAGCTTCAAGTTCCTGATAAATGGTAAAGAAATTTTCGCCAAGGGCGCAAACTGGATTCCCGCAGATGCTCTCCCGTCGCGATGGACAAGGGCGCGCATCGAGCATTTGCTAAATTCCGCCATAGACGCCAATATGAACTGCCTCCGCGTCTGGGGAGGTGGACGCTACGAGAGCGATGATTTTTATGAACTATGCGATCAAAAAGGCATTTTGATCTGGCAGGATTGTATGTTTTCCTGCGCACTCTATCCTTCCAGCCGGGAGTTTTTATCCAATGTGGAAGCCGAGATCACCGCACAGGTAAAGAGACTTTCGGATCATCCCTGTATAGCTCTCTGGTGCGGAAACAATGAGGCGCTTGGCGCTATAACCTGGTATGAAGATTCGAAGAAAAATCCGGCTCGATATATAGTCGATTATGATAGGCTTACAGAAGGCGTTCTTGGAAACGTGATTCGAAAGCTGGATCCCGACCGTTGTTTCTGGCCTTCAAGTCCTTCTGCTGGACCCGACGATTTCTCTGACAACTGGCACTCAGACGAGCGTGGAGATATGCATTTCTGGTCTGTGTGGCATGAGGGCAAACCATTCTCGGCATATCTCGATGTCCAGCCCCGGTTTTGCTCGGAATTTGGTTTTCAAGCCTTGCCATGTATGTCGACAATAGCTAGCTTCGCTCATAGAGAAGAATGGAACATCGGTGCACCGGCACTCGAAGCTCATCAAAAGAATCCTCAGGGAAACAGTATAATTCTAGAAAGCTTGCTGCGATACTTTCGCATGCCTAGCGGTTTTCATGAGCTGCTCTATCTCTCTCAGGTGCAGCAAGCTATTGCTATTCGCACGGCGGTGGAATTCTGGCGCAGCACAATGCCTCGATGCATGGGAACACTATACTGGCAACTGAACGATGTATGGCCTGCAATAAGCTGGTCGAGCCTCAACTATGATGGATCTTGGAAACTCTTGCACTACGAAGCACGTAGATTCTACGCTCCTATTTTGCTTGCGCTCTTTATCAAGGATGGAATAATTCATGTTCGCCTCGTGAGTGAAAGCCCTAATAATCATAAAGCCAAAGTGTACATAAAGCTAATCGATTTTTATGGGCGACCAATCGATATCACATCGAAAGAACAAGGGCCAATAATTGAACATGTTGTATCTATCGAAGAGAATCAAGTTTATCAGGTGTGGGAGATGCCAATCGATGAATTGCCCTGCAAAGCCAATGAAGCTTTCCTCGAAGCCACCCTAGAAGTCCCTGAGATTGGCCTCTTCTCGACCTCGATTCTGTTTCTTACCGAACCCAAACGCTGTGGCCTTATCGATCC
>JAAYWE010000208.1 GCA_012516755.1 Treponema sp. | reverse complement strand
GCTCTAGCATCTACCATTCTGCGCAATCCATCGACCATTCATAGTGCTCGTTTTCACGTCATTGCTATTCTTCCGGATACTGTGGACCCATTTTTTATGCACCTGAAAGAGGGCTTATCCGAAGAAGCAGAAGCACAGGATGCGGCACTGCAGATATTTTATTTTTCGCCTACTGGCGGAGCCGATAGTGGTGGTATTTCCGGAGAAGTGTTGCGCTGGTTCGAGATAGCATTGCGCAGCAAAACTGATGGTATAATTCTTTTTAAGACTGCCGGTCTCGATGTTGATAGGCTTATGGAAGCAGCCGAAAGTGCACAAATACCGTTTGTCCCTCTTGCAATGGATGTTTCTCAGGAATGGATAAACATCGGGGTAACTGGCGATTCTGCTAGTCAGGGGAGAGAGGCAAGCGCGCTTGCTTTGGGTATGCTGGGCGCTGCGGCTCGTATCGGCATAATTCTCTCTTCAGACACATCTTTGGGCTATGCTTTCTATGAGGAACCATTCTATAGAGGAGTAGAAGAAACTCTCAAAAGCAAACAAGGAGCCGCAATTGTCGCTGCAGAGCGCGAAGAAGAGAGCATTCTCGGCGGAGAAGATGCTTGCGCGCGCATGTTAGCTGAACACCCAGACATCAATGCGATCCTCTGCATAGACGCCAAGGCCACAATTGGTGCCGCTCAGGTTGTAATAGACCGCGGCATGGTAGGACAAATTGTCATCATAGGAGCCGATGAAAACTCAGAGGTCAATAGGCTAATCGAAAAAGGCGTGGTCCAGGCAAGTATCGTTAGAGATGCAGTGGCTAAGGGTAAAGCTGGCGTGGCTCTGGCGATTGGCCAGCGAATTGGTGTTCGGGCTCCTGAAAGAATCTCGGTAGGATACCGAGTGATCCCCGCACTAGGAGGGGGTTTATGATCGACTTTACATGGCTCTCTCGACCTCTGAGAGCCAGGCGCAGCAGAACTGGTCTTCGGGATCGAATAATCGCTAATTCCGCAGTAATACTACTCGTTTTAGTCATAGCAACATCCTACACAGCATCTACTTCTTTTAATTTGGCTCGAAGTGTAGAGCTTCTATTTCACAATTCTGTATCGATGCAAGAACTCAGAACGGTTTTGAGGGCAACACAAGAAAATCTGATGGGTTATCTCAGTGCTAAGAATTCAGAATCGCTTAGAGAATTTATACGCAATTCGACACTCCTTTCCAATATGGCTCATAAGCTCAATAAAGAAAATAAGAATGACGATGTCTTTTTGCTGGAGAAGGATCTGGCTTATCTTGTAGAGAGCTATCTTGCGAGCGCTGAAAGGGCTGTCCAGGCTAAGCGCGGCCGCGATGTCACAGAGTATGTTAGCTACTACGAGGAAGCAAGGCGTGGAGCTTCTTACATAGAGTTTTTGAGTACAAGAATGGATACGATCTATTTGGGCCAATCATTGACTGGTTTTTCTTCATATCGAGCAAATATAAGCCTTGCAATTATGTCCAATGGGGTGCTTTTGCTTGCGGCTTTCTTGCTCTCGATCGCACTAATTGCAAGATATTCTTATACAATAACCGAACCATTGGCGCGGCTTTCAGTGGCTGCAGGTGCAGTAGGCAGGGGAGAGTATAATCATCCTCTGCCGCCATATGAGCGAAAGGATGAGATAAGAACGCTTCATGATGCATTTGTCAACATGCAGGATAGTGTCCAAAAGGCTTTTATAGAATTGACAAGAAAGGCGGAGCTTGAGCGTTCGCTTATGGAAGAGCGCATGCGAGTGCTAACTTATCAGCACAGGCTAAAGGATGCGGAGCTCCTGGCTCTTCAAACACAGATCAACCCACACTTTCTATATAATACTCTGGCAGCCGGTTGGCAGATCGCTCTATCTGAAGGTAATGAGAAAACCGCTGAATTCCTCGAAAAGCTTGCGGCATTCATACGTTACTCATTGAAGCCTTCTACTAGATTCGTTCTTGTCTCGGAGGAGATAGAATGCGTTCGCCAATATATATGGCTTTTGAGGCTGAGATTTGGTGAGCGCTTTGAATTCTGCCTTGACATACAGGATGAAGCCCTTGGCTGTGAGACGCCCGCACTCGTGCTTCAACCTCTTGTCGAGAATGCAATTGTACATGGATTAAAGGATATCGAAGAAGGAGGACGAGTATTGATATCAGCTAAGCTGGAAGGAGATACAATCCATTTCTCGGTTAGTGATACAGGCTGTGGAATGAGTAATGAATGCATCGCCCTTGCTCTTGCAGCAGCAAGCCCAGAAGATACAAGGCCTCAAAATGGTATCGGATTACACAATGTCGTAAGGCGAGTCGCTCTCGCAACAGGAGGTCAGGGTAGGGTCGAGATCGAGAGCGAGCTTGGCAATGGTACTTGTGTTACGATCCTCTTGCCTGCAGGAAAAATATCATGAAGAGAGTGCTCATAGCCGACGACGAAATTCCGATCGTAAATGGTCTTCAGCTGCTTTTCAAACGCTATTTCCAGGATGGCTATCTGGTGGTCGGGACTGCTCAGTCTGGCCGCGAAGTAATCGAAAAAAGCAAAACTCTTGCACCAGACATAGTGCTTATGGATGTTCACATGCCTGGAATCAATGGGCTGGACGCAATACGAGAACTCTCCCAGCAAGGTGGAGCCAGGGCATTTATTCTCGTGACTGCATATGAGCGATTCGATATTGCGCGGGAAGCCCTTTCTATGGGAGTCTGCGATTATCTTCTAAAACCCGTTTCCAAGGAAAGGCTCGAGATTGCCTTGCAGGCGGCATCTTCTTATCTCGATCGTCTTCATATACTAGAGGAAAAAGAGCTTGAATTCAAAGAGCGCCAGCAAACGCTATTGCCCTTTATTAAAACTGCTTTTTTTGTATATTTGCGCCAGCAGCGCGAGGTTATAGATAGGGAACCAAGGGACCCCAAACGCACAAAGGCCTTGAAAGAAGAGCTCAATCTTTACAAGGAAGTGCTACAAATTTCAGGAGAAACCGGTGTTATGGGTATTGCAAGTTTTTCTCCGGCAGATGGCTTGGCAAATTCGCTCTATGAGCATTTTTGCTCTACCTTGCAATACAAAACCCTGGCTCTAGCCGGACCGCTCGAAGATAACCGCTATTGTGCATGGTTCTTGCCATTGAAATCTGGGATTGATCAAGGTACTGTCGCTGAGATCGAGATCACGGCTTTTCTTGAATTGCTAGGTTCATCCTTTTCATCACAGCTCGCAACGAGCGAATTGCGATTTGCTTGTGGTCAGCCAGAATTGCTTGAAAACATTGGGCGCTCTTGGGATAATGCCGTACGTAACTTTGGGCTTGGCTTAGAATCGATAAATCGCTACAGGCCTCGCCTCGGAGAAGATATTGCCGAAAATCGAGAAGAACCAGCTTCCGTATTCGATACACAGTTCTATGATGCGATCATGGAAGGTCAATATGCCATGGCTGGGCAGCTTCTTGAAAAGCTCATCTTGACCGTGGAAGAGACGCAAGACAAACCGCGCGATCTATATTTCCGAATAATAGCAGCACTTTCATTCTGGTCTTCTAAACTTGCGGGCGGAGGAGTGCTCTCCGATAATGTCTATAGAGATTTCATGGATTTTGGGGATATCGAAACACTGTGGGAGGAGCGCTTTTGGCATTTATTTGCATCAGCGGTAAGAGGCAGATTCCAGAGTCTGCAACAACACGCCGCGGAGGTGGGGACTCATTCGCCTTTTGTTGTCAAAGCTTTGCAGTATATAGAGAACCATTACCAGGAACCGATAACATTAGAGAGTGCATCAGCGGCAATTGGCATTTCCGCCGGACATCTTACGCGTCTTATGTCAGACGAGCTGAAGAGAGGCTTCGCGAGGACTCTGATAGGGTACAGAATGCAGAAAGCCAAAGAATTGCTTAAAAT
>JAAYWE010000207.1 GCA_012516755.1 Treponema sp. | reverse complement strand
TGTCGAGCTCCAAGGCGGCTCAGATTTAACATGACCTCTTCATTCTCCGCTTTTCGCATGAGACCTGTGTCTATATATAAGAGGTGGACCTGTTCAGGATTCAAGCATCTCAGCAAAAAAGCTCCAGTAACCGTAGAATCGACGCCCCCTGAAATCAAGAGCAAAACTGGTTCAGATTTCACTCTTGTTTCGATAGTCTTTGATTCCTCATCGAGATAGGTTTCTAATGACCAAGTGGCTTTAGCTTTGCAGACACCGAACACAAAACGAGACAAAATGTCCATTCCATGTTCGCAATGGCTGACCTCGGGATGAAATTGCAATCCAAACCATGGCTTGGATTTATGAGCTAGAATAGCAGGAACTCCGCTTTCCGATACACCGATGATTTCCCAGCCATCTCCAGGGAGCACAATGCTGTCTCCATGGCTCATCCAGCTCAAGAATCGCTCTGGTAGCCCTTCCGAGAAAAGGGACCAAGGATTCCCACCCTGTCGGGCTTTAGGCAAAAAGCTCACGGTCATAGGGCCATATTCATGCGCCTTGGAACGCTCTACTATGCCTCCCGATTGTAAAGTAAGCCATTGAATACCATAGCAAATTGCGAGTATCGGAAGGCCTGATTCCAGAATACTTGGGTGAAGAGCAGGAGCTTCTTTTTGCATTGCGCTGAAAGGTGAGCCAGAAAGGATAAAACCTAGACAACCCTTGCTTGCAGCCGATTCCAGTGCTTTCTCCCCAGGCAAGATCTCTGAATAAACACCTAGGTCCCTGATACGGCGACCAATTAGCTGGGTATACTGGCTACCAAAATCGAGAATTATTATCTTATCCATGGACTTTCCCGAACAATTGTCTGATTTCTATCCGAACCTACAGAAATTATCGAAATCGGAGTCTCGGTGAATTCTTCTATGAATTCAATGTATTCACGAGCGTTCAATGGCAAATCCCCATAGGTCCTGGTGTTACCAATAGATCGCTTCCATCCTTTGAATGTTCTCAGGACGGGTTGGGCGACCTCAAGATCTCCTATTGAAGCCGGAAAGTCCTCCGTAAGTCTGCCATCAATATGATATCCTATGCATGCCTCGAATTCTTCCAGAGCGTCATAGACATCCAGGTGAGTGAGCACAAGCCTGTCGATAGAGTTTACGGCACATGCGTAGCGAAGGGCTACAAGGTCTAGGTAACCACAGCGCCGCGGGCGCCCCGTCGTAGTACCATACTCGTTCCCCACCTTACGAATATATTGGGACAGCGAGCCTGGCGAATCGTCCGCGAACTCGGTTGGGAAAGGACCATTTCCAACCCTCGTGGAATAAGCCTTGAAGACCCCCAATACTCGATCGATTGCTCGCGGACCGATTCCCCCTTGCGCAGCAGCGCCCGCGGCGCATGACATACCTGAAGAGACAAATGGGTAGGTTCCTGTATCTATGTCGAGCAATGCGCCTTGAGCCCCCTCGAAAAGTCGCCAGGTATTGCGGTGAGAACGCAGATAGGCAGCCAAATCTATCTTTAAAGGCAAAAGTCTATCCTTCCATTGAAAGAGCCATTCCCTATCTTCTGAACCCAGATTGACGAGTCTTTCAATGTTGTCGATATCAGCGATCCGGATGCCATCTCTGCTTGCCTTAAGAGCGTAAGCAATTCCAATGCCTTTTCCTGTGGTTCCTATGGGTTTTGCACGTCGAGCATCGGCCTCTCTATCCATTTCTCTATATCCGGGTAAAACCAGATGAGCTCTGTCGGAAATAAATACCCTGCCCTTCCAGTCGATGCCCTTATTCTCCAGATCTCTTAGCTCTCCGAAAAGCGCTTCCGGATCTATGACCATGCCAGAACCGAGGATGACCGTTTTATCGGGGTATAGAATGCCTGAGGGTACTAGATGTAGCGCAAACCGCTCACCGCCCAGAACGATAGTATGGCCAGCGTTAGCGCCACCAGAAAAGCGCACCACTATCTGTGCATCTGCTGCTAAAAAATCGACAATCTTGCCTTTTCCTTCATCCCCCCACTGTGCTCCTATGATGACAACATTCACGATAGACTCCTTATTGCTATTTCTTAGGTGCAAAAACGTGGTAATTCATGTATGGAAATATATTATTGCGCTTTTCTAGACTCGTGAGCCATTCCGTTTCCACGGTATGCGCTGAGAGCATTTCATAGATGTGGTTGAAATTATAAATCGACTCGCGAATTTGCTTCGCGGCCAAATCTGCTGATTTGCCACTTCTCAATAAGAGAGCCCAATCCGAAGACATGGCTAGCAGCACTTCGCGAGCTGCTTGATTGAGAATGCGTTCTCTCAGTCCACTCTCGTTCGGAAAGCGAATAGTCAACTCTCTCATGCGCTCAGCAGCTCTTCTGGTATGCCTTAGGACCCAGTCATTGCGCCCATCCAGCCAGGCCTCGGCATACCCCCCTTCCGCCCAGGAAGAGAATTCGGGTTCTGATCGAGGACAGGAGGGATTCTCTGACAAGTATTCAGACATGGTTACAAGGCGAAGTGGGTTTTCTTCATCTTTGCGGCTCATGGTGCGAAAGAAAGCCTCCAGAAACTGGATACCCTCAAACCACCAATGGCCAAAGAGCTCAGCATCGTAGGGGCATACTATGATGGGAGATCTGTCCTTCATCCAATAGGAAGCAGCACGCGCCTGCACTTTTCTGTCGGAGAGGTAGGCATGCGCATGCATTATGGCCTGAGCCGATGCTGCCGATGGCTCATATGGACGCTTATTGTCTGTCTTGCCTGTTACTGCCCAATATTTGAATCCAGTATATCCTCGCTCAACACCATAAAGGTGGGGAGCTAGATAGCTAGGATCGAGGTCGTACCCTATATCCCTATAAAAATCTCTATAGACTGAATGAGCTGGATAGCCTTCGGTTTCAGACCAGATCGCTTTGGTTGCTCCAGCGTCGCGTATAAAGGCGGCAATATGCGAAGCAGTCATGACCGGAGAAAATGATCCATAGAATGGTGAGGGCGAACCAAGCAATGCCCCCTTGGTCGTCACTATTGTGTATTTAAGATTATAAGCCCTGAGATGCTTCTCAAGCCCCGGGTACCATCCAAGTTGAGGTAACCAGAATCCCGAAGGGTTCTTTCCAAATTCCATTCTATGGGCAATAATGGCAGATTCAATCTGAGCATCGATGGCTTCGGGAATATCTGAATAGGTCGGCAGAAAGGCATGAGTCGCGGCAGTGGTCATGAGCTCTATATAGCCTTTCTTGGAAAAATAATCGAAGGCTCTTATGATATTGCGGCCATAGAGATCTTCGAATTCTTCACGGCTCCTGCTATACATTGCAAAATATAGATCAGCCAGAGGCTCGAACACAGGATCCCCCGCAAGTCTTCGCCTCTCCTTTTGGGCAAGCTCGATTTGATTGTCGAGATATTCGATGTATCGCTCACAAAGAAGCTCATCTGAAAGCATGGCTAGCAGAGTAGGAGAAAGAACCATATTCACTCTAAAAGGAATGTTCTCGAGCTCCAGTTTGCGAAACATCCTCAGCAAAGGAAGATATGTCTCTGAAATAACCTCAAAAAGCCATCTTTCTTCATAGAACTGACGATATTGCGGCTTGCGCACAAAAGGAAGATGAGCATTGAGAACAAGAGCTATCGAAGGGGAATTGTTGGCCATTATTCTCCTTCCATACTCATTATCCGCAGAGAATTC
The DNA here is from genome assembly GCA_012516755.1 of Treponema sp. Classification (GTDB taxonomy): domain Bacteria; phylum Spirochaetota; class Spirochaetia; order Treponematales; family Rectinemataceae; genus Rectinema. The sequence continues at coordinate 2,820 of JAAYWE010000207.1, read as the reverse complement.
TCCTCTTTAGGCTCGATCAGATGAAGTTCCTCGGAACCCGAGAGAACAAGAAGACTTCTTGTTACCTGCGGAAGTTTGGAAGATATATCGAGGTACTGTGATGGCATGCGCACAATATTGGAACGAGCTAGTATTCTGACCTTGTGGCATTTTGCGATGCATAGGTCTATCATGTAGGAACGCTTTGGGTGGGGAACGTTTATGTACCACTTGCGATCATCGAAGCTCACCACAATGTCATAGGAAAAACTTGGCTCGAAACCGGTGGCTTCGCTTATCCGCAAGAGAAGCCGAGACGTCTCAGCTTCTCCGATGTACTTCTGTCGTGTAGAATCAGCAATATCCCAGAATGCGAAAATCCACAATGGATCTCTTACGATTGCGTTGATATATGTCTCGTTGTAATAATCCGGAATAGAAATATCCTCTAGCCTTCCGGGAATAAAACCTGTACCTGCGAGTTTCTTTTCCTCCAGATGGTCCGGAGCATCGTGAGAATATACCTTATCCGAAGTATCATCTTCGTAAGCATCGATGATTTCCTCGATCAGAAAAATCCTCTCGAGTCCTTCTGGAACATAGATATTCATCTTCTCAGCTAGAGTCCTGAGTTCTTCGTCCGAAAGAAGTGACAGTATTTCCGGATTCACAATAGTATAGTGAAAGAATGATCATGTCCTTGTCAATATGCATGTATCAAGACAACCCAGTGATTCTCCCCGTCATGGTATCAATATCCATGCCAATGAACGCTGGTTTCGATGGCAGTCCGGGCATCGTACTTATCTCGCCCGTAATCGGGACAATGAAACCAGCTCCGGCTGAAAGCCTAACTTCCCGCACCGGGAAATCGAAATCTCTTGGAACTCCCTTTATGGCAGGATCGTGGGAAAGTGAATATTGCGTCTTTGCCATGCATATCGGGAAATTGCCATAGCCAAGATCGGTGTACTTTCCAATTGCCGCATCGGCTTCCGGCGTGTATACAACTGTTCCGGCTCCATAAATCTCATGAGCTATTATCTCTATCTTATCTTTTATAGGCATATCGAGAGGATAAAGCAAATTAGCCTTATGCGGCTGAGATGAAGCCTTATCCACCGCTAAAGCGAGCTCCGCACAGCCTTCTCCACCAAGAGACCAGCCCCTGCTAATTACCGCATCAAAAGCACCTGCTTTGAGAGCCGCATCCCTGATAAGCTCATGTTCAGCTTTTGTATCGCTTGGGAAAGCATTGATAGAGACAACTACAGGAAGGCCATATTTCCCGATGATTTCGATGTGAGCGATGAGATTTGACAATCCTGCGCGTAGAAGTTCCAGGTTTTCTTGTGTATAAGCGCTGGATAGTGGCTTGCCTGGTGTCACTTTTGGCCCACCGCCATGCATCTTTAGCGCTCTTACCGTTGCAACAAGAACCACCGCGTCTGGCATGAGACCAGAAGATCTGCATTTTATATCCATCAATTTCTCGAAGCCCATGTCAGAGCCAAATCCGGATTCCGTTACTACAAAATCAGAAATCTCGCTTGCAATAAGGTCTGCGGTAATAGAGGAATTGCCATGTGCTATATTGGCAAAAGGTCCTGCATGAACAAAGGCAAGTTGCTCTTCTAGCGTCTGCAAGGCATTAGGCTTTAGGGCATCTTTCAAGAGAATTGTCATTGCTCCAGCTACTCCGATGTCTTCCGTAGTGACAGCTTTGCCTGACTTATCTAGGGCTACGACAATCTTTCCTATACGCCGTCGCAAATCATCAAGGCTTGTCGCAAGTGCCAACACGGCCATGACTTCGCTGGCAACGGATATATCGAATCCCGTTTCGCGTAGAGGCCCATTCTCTAAGCCACCTAATCCAACAATTATGCTCCTCAGTGTTCTGTCATTCATGTCGACGACACGACGCCAGAGTACCGAATATGGATCGATATTGAGTTTTTTCAAGCCCAACTTTTCAAAATAACTGTCCGACCACCGGCTCTCATGGTATATGCGTGCGTCTATGGCAGCGGCGCAGAGATTGTGCGCTGCAGACACCGCATGTGTGTCTCCTGTTAGATGCAGATTGAAATCTGTCATTGGAACAATCTGGCTATACCCGCCACCAGCTGCGCCACCTTTTATGCCAAAGGTCGGTCCCATGGAAGGTTGCCGGATAGTCGCAATGGATTTCTTACCAAGATATCCCAAGCCTTGAGCAAGACCTATGGTGGTTGTTGTCTTTCCTTCACCAAGAGGCGTGGGCGTAATCGCGGTTACATCGATATACTTCCCTCGCCTCGACTGTCCCTGCCTGTCCGATAAGAATTCTAGCCGGACTTTCGCCTTGTCGGTTCCATAATGCTCGAGGTACTTTTCTTCCAGGCCATAGCTCGATGCAATGTCGGATATCGGCTTTATATCCGCGGACTGAGCAATATCTACATCTGGTGGAACTGGGGTCGTTCGAACAACGGACATGAAAAACCTCCTTTTAATAAAACCCGGATTCACAAAAGAAATAGGAAAGACATGATCAACTCAACATGCCATATTTGGCTAAAGGAAAAAAACATACAGCATCAAGGGGATGGTCAAGTCTTTTAAAGTAGAATTTAGCACAGATAACGCCGAAAGTGTAGCGGGTCCATCTTTTGGTAGGTAAGATCGTCGCCTTCGAATTTGCATAATATATCGAAAGCTCCAACAATCATAAGCTCTTAGAAAGCTCGGAATAGCTTTTATACCCATAAGCGGAGTCTGCATATCTAATGGCTTTTGCTATTGCTCTTGCCATGGCTTCCGCTGCCATAGAACCTACAATATCTATATTGCTTTCGA
>JAAYWE010000206.1 GCA_012516755.1 Treponema sp. | reverse complement strand
GCTATTTTGACACAGGGCTCCGATGAGGTGATGTTGATATCGAGAAAAGGTCAGGCGCTGAGAATCCATGAGTCTCAGGTTAGAGAAATGGGTCGCACTGCTCGGGGTGTGCGAGGAATATCCTTGCATGAATCAGACGAGCTTGCTGCTATGCTGCGAGTAAACCCCAATGAGTCTATGCTGATCATAACTCAGAATGGATTTGGTAAGCGTGTAAGTTATGATCTTTTCAATGTTCATTCGCGCGGCACTAAGGGACAAACGATCTATTCGCCAGATGAATTCTCCGGTGAAGTGGTAAAGGGCGTATCTGTGCAGGAAGAAGATGAGGTCATGGTCATAACCTCAACAGGCAAAACAATAAAGCTCAGCGTTTCCTCGGTGCGCCAGATGGGGAAGGGTGCTCGTGGCGTACGGATTGTAAATATTGAGCCGCCCGATTTCGTCATAGGTATAGACAAGATCGTTCAAGAACAGGAATAGGAAATCGGTTATTGCCTTCTTTACTATGCAGAATGGCTATATTGTTTCACGTGAAACAATATGAATCGGAGTGAATTTTACTTCACTATGTTTATGCATGAGAAGGCTCTCTTATGCCATTCCCAATCCTCATAAACAAGGTTCGTAGCAGTATGATTTTTTAACTAGATCGGCTGCCGGAATATTGAATAAGGCCTTCTAATAGAGAAATGGTCTTTGATTCTATCGATGGTAAAGCGGACAACTCATTGAGGTCGGCTTGAGCCTTCGATAGATATGAATCGATCATTTTTTGAATATCTGCTTCTACTCCCTTGGCCATGACAGTATTGCGTATCCATTCAATGTCCTTCAAATCTTGCGTTGGAGATGCAAAGATAGAATCAAAACGCTCTCTTTCTCCTTTTTCCAGCCTGTTTGCCAAAAGGATGATATATGGAGTCTTCTTGCCTTCCTTAAGGTCGGAACCAACGGGCTTTCCTGTCTCTTTCTCATTGCCGAATAACCCGATCCTGTCGTCTTGGAGTTGAAATACAATGCCTATGGATTCTCCAAAGTCCTCAAGCAAAGGAATGATCGATTTATCCATGATTCGCGCCATCTGAGATGCCGAAGCCCGAGCCAATGAAGATTGGGCTACCAAAACTCCCGCGACTAGAGGCAAAACAATAGTATAGCGCGCGGTTTTATGGCGATATACTTCTATAACTTCGTCGATATCCGGAATGCTTTTGTCATATCCCAATTCCACATCTCGAATCTGTGCTATAGTCACCAGCGCGAGTTCTCTTGCGAATAGAGAAGATATATCTAGATCGAGTCCAGATAAATCGAGACCAGAAATTTCTTGCCAACCAAGAAAGAAAAACAGATCTCCCACGCAGATACCTTGAGCCTCGGCTATGGAAAAGGCATGAGCTGCAGCGGAATTGGCGTGTATTTTTTCGAGAATATCTTTTATCCGTAGGTGAAAAGTTGGCTTCCCTCGGCGTTTGTGGTCGTGATCCATAATATCATCATGGACAAGCAGCCCCGCATGCAAAAGCTCTAAGCCCGCGGCAGCAGATATAGCCTTATGGCCTTCATAATCGGCTACAAGTATACGTTCGTCATGTAAAAGTCGAGATCCCACAACAGCGAGCATGCCTCTTAGCATCTTTCCTGAACATGCGAAATCCTGCATCTCATTGGATAGCCACTGGCCTAATTCAGGCAAATTGACAAACAATTTTTCGTTTTTTAGAAAAATCTCCGCCATTCTCTCAGAAATATGATCTTTGCATTTTTTAGCGAAATCATGAAAGCAAATTTCATCAGATGTTTGCATAAAAAGCAGTATAGCGCGATGAGATGTACTAAAAAAGCCCTGGCTGTACACCAACCAGGGCTTAAGACATCAAACTGCTAGCAAGGCTTTAAGCCACATAGTCTTGGAGCATTTCCATGGTCTCGGGAACGGCCACTTTCTTTAAGGCTGCTTTTTCAATCTGTCGAATTCTCTCTTTTGTAAGATGCATGCGATCTCCGATCTCCTTAAGGCTCATAGGACGCTTACCGTTCAGCCCAAAGCGATATTCCACGATCTCACGCTCTTTAGCGGTCAGGGTTGAAAGAACCTCGTTAATATCATCTCGCAGGCTTGATTGAATCGCATTTTGTTCGGGGCTTTCATGTTTTTCATTCTCAATTAACTCGCCTACAGTTGTGGAATTCCTTTCGTCATATACTGGAGCATCAAGCGATATCAGGTCCCGCGAAATAGATATGATATCTTTTATATGCTCGGGTTCCATATTTAGGAATCTGGCTACTTCTCGTATCTCATCTTCTTCGGAAATCTCGCCTTCGAACAACGAACGAGCCTTTTCAATCTGCACAAGTTCATTGGCTCTATTTAGAGGAAGGCGAATCATGCGGCTTTTCTCGCAGATCGCTTTGAGAATTGCTTGGCGTATCCACCACACCGCATAAGATATAAAATGATAGCCTTTTGTAACATCATAATGATCGATCGCGCTCAGAAGTCCTATGTTACCCTCAGCTATAAGATCAGCAAGAGGCAATCCCTGGTTTTGGTATTTTTTCGCGACATTTACGACAAATCTGAGATTGCTTTTGGCCAATATCTCTTTTGCCTTTTCGTCGCCTGCGGCCGCCCGAGTTGCAAAATCGTTTTCTTCTTCGCGAGAGAGAAGAGGAATTCTGTTTATCTCGCGGAGATACATGGACAACACATTCTCGTCGTCATAATGCGCACTTGAACGTGTTTCCTTTAGTTTCTTGTTTTGTACCATCAAGATCTCCTTGTCTATTTAATAAGCAAAAAGCGTGCCAATTCATAACTAAGTCCGCAATTTGTTCAGATATAAGTACATATTATGAAGCAATTCATGGTGGCCATTCTAAAAGAGGAGCTTGTCTATCGATGCATAGAGCGAATATGTATCGTTTTGATATACTAGTCTCTAAAGCAATAAGTATTGTATCAAATTGAAACACTTTCTTTTTCAGAGCTCGGAAATCCCGCGGGTCCTCCCACAGCACTGCATGAACGGCAAGCCGGATCCGCAAGAGCAAGGCTGGATATAAGCCATGCTGGATTGCAGAAACTGGCGTTCTTTCTTTCTCTGTACCATTGAATCAGGAGCAAAAGCTGGAAATTCGATCTTAAGCTTATTGAAAAGCATTAATTTTTCGCTGCAATCGAGAGACTCGAACTCTTGGCTGTCCTTGATACTCTTCCAAGCATTGAGCAAAAAACTGAGAATTATCGAGTGCTCAGCCTCAGAGCTAAAACGATAGTTCGGGCGCTTGACCAAATAAAAGGAGAGCTGGATACTTAGAAAAGCATATAGATCATCGAGTTCCTTTGTTGGTTGCTTGATCATGCCATATCCATTGACATGTCGGACATAGAACCTGCGTATATAGCCCTTTCTATTCATTCTTTGAGCATTTGCAAGGCTTCTTACTGCAAGGTCGCGCTTATTCAGCTGCAGAAGAGCAATAGACAACCAGTAAAAGGCCCTAGAAAGCTTTTTTTCGCAGGAAGGAGGCGTAAGTTCGATCGACTTTCGGAATAATCCTAGTGCTTTTGCTGGCTTGTGTCTGGAAAGCTCGTGAAGACCTCTTCTTAGATATGAGTTAGCTTTTTCATTATCTGATGATGTTCTCACGTGTTATAAGTTATTAATGAAATTTCATAAAGGCAAGTTACGATCCGAGACAGGCTCGCATATCGAAATCAGCAAGATAAATGATCGTGGCGCCATAAGATATTTCTGCTGGTCTAATAGAACGGGCTGCTCTTTCTCTTCGATTTCATGTGGCGGTGGCAAAGAGGTGTCTATTACCCTCTTCCAAATATCATGTTCATTATCATGAGGAAGGCAAACCTGAATGGCCTCAGTCGAAGCGTTGAAAGCAAGAAGATAAGAACAAGGCAGCTCTGACGACGAGAAATGTTCGTTAATACGCGCGACAAGCACCTTGCCTATCTTGTTCCACTTCGGAGCCTGGCCGTTTTCATCATACCAAAGTATATCGGGAGGAGTTTCTGTACTAGAGAGCCTGTCTGATTTGGCTTTATTTTGTCTAGACTGCCCAGCGGCGCTAAATGTACCGATGCTTCTTTTTCCCACACCTCTAAAAAAATCCTCTCTTCTGAATGCATCGTGGTTTTTGCGAAGAGCGATGAGACCCTTGACGAAACGATAAATGTCCTTATGCTTTTTTAGAAGACTCCAGTCGTACCAATTGAGCTCACTGTCGTGGCAGTAGGCATTGTTGTTGCCATTCTGTGTTCGACGAAACTCATCGCCACCGAGAATCATGGGCGTGCCTATGGAAAGCAAGAGTGTTGCAAAGAAATTCTTGATCTGCCGATTTCGTGTTTCTTCGATAAAAGGGGCGTTTGAAGGTCCTTCGGTGCCATAGTTAAAGGAGAAGTTTTCCGCTATCCCGTCGCGGTTATTCTCTCCATTTGCCTCATTATGCTTATAATTATAAGATACAAGATCATTCATAGTAAAACCATCATGCGACGTAACAAAGTTAATCGAATGGAATGGTCGTCTGCCATTATTGAGATAGAGGTCGCTCGAACCGGTAATTCTTGTTGCTAGAAGCGGAGCAAATCCTTCATCTCCTCTCCAGAATCGCCTTACATCATCACGATATCGATCATTCCATTCTGCCCATCTCCCACCAGGGAAAGATCCGACCTGGTAAGCTCCACCTGCATCCCAGGCTTCGGCAATGATTTTCGTGTCTCGGAGAATTGGGTCTTCGGCGATAGATTCGATGACAGGGGGATTGGCTAGCAGATTACCCTGTGAATCCCGGCCCAAAATCGAACCTAGATCGAATCGGAACCCGTCTACATGCATGGTAACGACCCAATAATGCAGGCATTCCATTATGAAGGTGCGTAGTACAGGATGATTGCAATTCAGGGTATTGCCACAACCCGAGTAATTGCGATAATAGCGCTTATCCTCCGCCAACATATAATAGATCGAGTTATCCAATCCTCGGAAGCTCAAAGTTGGCCCTAGCTCATTCCCTTCGGCAGTATGATTGAACACCACGTCCAGAATTACCTCGAGGCCTGCCTTGTGGAGCTCTTTTACCATGTACTTGAACTCCTTTACAGGATGAGAGGGGCAATAGCTATCGTGGTCAATACCCTCATCGAAGGCATAAGAACTCTCCGGAGCAAAGAAAGCGATCGGAGAATACCCCCAATAGTTCGAAAGTCTCTCTCCAGTAATAGGATTTCGCCTAAAGCGCTCGGAAGAGTCGAATTCCTGTACCGGAAGCAGCTCGAGGCTCGTAATACCAAGGCTCTCGAAATATGGGATCATTTCGACCACGCCTCGATAAGTACCATGATGCTTTACTTTTGCGGTAAGAGACTTTGTCAATCCTCGTACATGAGTCTCATATATGATGCAATTCTTAAGTGGATAGTTTAAGGGAGTGTCGTTTTCCCAATTGTATTCATCATCCACAACGACGCACTTTGGCATAGAACCATCGTTTGGAATTGTCGAAAGGGAAAGGTCTTTATCCGGCGATTCTTCATCGTAGGCAAGAGCGGAACAGAGCTCCAAAGAACCATCGGTAATGGCTTTAGCATAAGGGTCTATAAGGACTTTATAGGGATTGAAGCGATGGCCTTCGTGTGGAGCAAATGGGCCTTCCGCGCGCCATAGATAAAGAACCTCTGACTTAAGACCAGGAATAAAGCAGTGCCAGACATCTCCTGTGCGATTGCGCATTGGGTCTAGCTGCAGAGAAGCTGCAGGAATATCGTCATGGGGCTTTTCATATAAGCAGAGAATCATACCCCTGGCGTTTCTGGAAAATATCGAGAAGTACACTCCCTCTGCCTTGGGAATAGCACCCAAGAGCCCAGGATTGCCTGGCATCAGGGTTAGTTTTCGAGGTAGTGACTTCAATGCATCATTCATGGTTTTGTTATGACTAGAACTGCGTTTTGTCCGCCAAAACCCATCGAATTCTTGATAAAGGCTCTAACCGGCATGTTTATGCCCTTGTGGGGCACATAATCCAGATCGCATTCGGGGTCTGGATTATCGAGATTTATGGTTGAATGCACATAATTCTCGTTCATACCAAGAACAGCCGCAATAGTCTCGAGTGCACCGGCAGCCCCAATGCAGTGGCCTATCATGGATTTTAGGCTGGAAATCTTTAACTTATATGCATGGGCGCCGAACGCATTCTTTATGGCTTTTGTTTCGATAGGGTCGTTAAGAGGTGTTGAAGTTCCATGGGCACTAATATAATCGATATCCTCAGGCTTCATCTGTGCATCGTTAAGGGCAATTTCGATTGCCTTGGAAACCCAAAGACCCTCGGGATCCGGGGCTGTGAGATGATGGGCATCGCAGGTAGAACCAAAGCCCGCTATCTCCGCATATATTTTAGCTCCACGAGCTTTGGCATGTTCATATTCCTCGAGCACCAGGATGCCAGCACCTTCGGACATTACAAAGCCATCGCGATCTCTATCGAATGGGCGCGACGCCTTTTCAGGCTCATCGTTTCGTACCGAAAGAGCTTGAATATTGATAAAGCTAGCCATGCACATACGAGCTATGCTAGCCTCTGAGCCTCCTGTAAACATTATATCTGCATGGCCATCTCGGATAAGATGCATAGCCTGTCCGATTGCATCAGTTGCTGCGGCGCAAGCCGTGACTACGGTCATGTTGGGCCCATGTACACCCAGAGATAGAGCTATCTGTGCAGCACCAAAGTTTGCAAGGCCTTTTGCAACAGTCATTGGAGGAACCCTATTGGGCCCTTTCTCTGCGAGACGCATAATAGATTCTTCTATGGTGTTGGTTCCGCCCTGGCCGGTGCCTAAACAGACTCCAGTCCTTATTGGATCCAAATATTCTCTAGGAATATTGGACGACTCCAATGCTTCAAGGGCTGCATAGACGGCAAATTGAGCGAATCGATCCATTTTTTTGGCATCTTTTGGGTCCATTTTTTTTGACGGATCGAAATTCTTGACTTCGCCTGCTATCTTAACTGCAAGGTCTGATGAATCTATCAGCGTAATAGGCCCTACGCCTGATCTGTTAGCTTTGACATTCTGCCAAAACGTAGGAACATCATTTCCAAATGGGCTAACCAGGCCTAGGCCTGTGATAACCACTTTTCTTTTTGCCATAATTACATCCCCATGCCACCATCAACATTTAGCACAACACCTGTAATATACGCTGCATGGCT
>JAAYWE010000024.1 GCA_012516755.1 Treponema sp. | reverse complement strand
TATTGCGCATGATATGCACCAACGATGCAGGAGACAGGCTCTGAGAGCGAACCCATGAAAAAGGCATTGGCCTTATATTCGAAAAGACAGTTCATCTCCATGACTTCATTGGGAATAACGATGTAGGTAGCATCTCCTCCTATATATTGGTAGGAATAGCCTGGCGCCCAAAGTGTTCCCTTATAATTGAGCGCTGGTTGAATGGCAAAGCGCATGCCAGGTTTGAATTTATTTGCCCACTTCGAGCCGACTTCGATGATCTCTCCGCAGAATTCGTGGCCTATAATCGCAGGATTTTGAGCCAAAGGAGCACGCACCCGCTTATGCGCATCGCCTTGCATGGCAAGCTTGTGCGAAGACATACAGATTGAATCGCTCACAACGCGAGCGAGTATTTCATCATCTTTTAGCGGGGGTAGATCGAATTCCTCTAGCCTCAAGTCATTGACACCATAGATGCGTACTGCCTTCGTTTTCATTCAAGAACCTCCAATATATATTACCTATAATATATCAAATCTGCGCATGCCAGGCATTTCTATAGGCCGATAATCTTTCGGGAGCAAACATGGAAGGCACTAGGACTTTTTCTATGTGGATATAGCGCGACAGTGCTCTAGGGTCTATTTTCTTTAGAGCAGTCAATGCAGTCATGGCAGCGCCGAAGCTTGTCGCCTCCTGAAGGTCGGTCAGGTATACCGCATTCCCAGGAAAACATGATCCGAGGAGCATATTGTAATCTGTATTGCCTCTAAACCCTCCTTCAGTGAGGATTTCGGTGCCAGGCTTTATGCTTGTTCTCTGGAGCGCTACTTCAGTCTGGAGTACGATCGATAGATTGAGCACAGCCTGTGCCATTTTGGCATCTTGTAGAAAAACAACCTTTTGCTTGCCCGCTTCAATCTCCGAAAGTGGATATGCGATTCCGCCCTGGACGGCTCGTGCGACAGAACCTGGAAATTGCCCTGATCCAGGTACTATTTCCGGAAGAATGAAACAATTGCATTCTTCAAGAACTCGGAGGTAGTCTTTCTTATCGGGCTTGGGCAACTGTCTTGAGGATTTGGCGCCTGAACTTTTTGCTATGATATCCATCCATGTTTCGTATTCTTTGCCGCCAAGGAATATCGCAGTTTTGATTGGGGTATTCCATGCAGACCGATTGAAAAACACCACTTTGCCAAGTTCATCAGGCTCGAAACCATATTTATCGACAGGGTGCATAAGCACGCACCATGTCCCCGTCGAATTGAGAACAAAGTCATGGCTCACTTTAGAGGCGAGATGAGGCAAAATCGAGGCATTTGAATCGTGGATGCCAAGCGTTACCATCGTATCTAAAGATAGACCAGTTCGAGCAGCTATGTCGGGCGAGATTGTGCCTAGAACTTCCCATGCTTGTCGGATAGGGTAGGGAAGTTTTGCTCGAATACCGAGCATGTCTGCGACGCTGGAATAGTCATTTTTTTGCCAATCATACAAATAGGTATGGCAGCCCAAATATGTGCTCTCTGCGGCTGCAATTCCTGTCAGCCTCATACCCCAGTACTGGGGATAGGGCAAAACCCAATGAGCTTTTGCAAATTCTAGCGGATAATTCTCCTTCAAGAAAAAGAGCCCTTTTGCGGGATTAATGAGCGCTGAGAAATTGGGGGTCCCTGTTCTTTCCTGCAGGTCCTCAGGCTTGCCAGCGCGCTCATAAAAACGCTCGTGAAATTCGCGGTTTGGCTCATGTGTATAATATATGCATGGCGCAACAGGATTTCCCTTATCATCGGTACAGACAAAGGTTGCACCATGAGTGGTCACCGCAATTGCCCCAATGGAAAAGCTCGCGGCGAATTCTCCAAGTGATGCAAGAAACCATTCCTCCATGGCCTTGAGATCATGTGTTTCAATGCCATCTCGCATGAGTGGAGGGAAGACCTTTTTCTTTTCTCCGATCAATGCAAGTTCGTTGGAATAGAGCACGACTTTTTTATTTGTCATTCCGATATCGAGCACCGCAATCGCTTCGGTCATAGAGCCTCCCTTCTCTTAAAAACGAATGGACCAGGAAACATTGAAATATACTAGAGAGCGCGACCATGCAACAAGAAAACGTCAATTGAGCATAACCTGTCCACCCGTTACAGGCAAAGCCTGTCCTGTCTCGTATACCTGCTCAACAAGGTAGTAGATCGCTTTGAGCACATCGGGCCCGTAGCAGCCTCTTCTCATTGGAATCTTGGATTCATAATATCCTTGTACATCTTCGACTGTGGTAGCGCCGGGCACTTTGCCGGAATGGAGATATTGAACAAAAAGCCCATTCAGCGGGTCTGACCAGAGCGGTCCTCCGAAAAAGTTTCCTGGGCAGATTGCATTCACCTTGATATTATAATCGACAAGCTCAAGCGCAAAGCTCTGTACGAGCCCAATACCGCCGAATTTCGATCCTGCATAGGCAGCATTTCTATTCGATCCTTCGAGGCCAGATTTGGAATTGATTTGAATGATGTCGGTATACCATTCGGGTGCTCCAAGCCACTGCCGACGTAAAAGGCGCGATGCGTGCTGTGCCACATTGAAAAAACCGATATAGTTTACATCGTTGACCATGCGAAACTCGCCTGCAGACTGCTCGAGCACAGAGCCTGCTCTCAGGATGCCTGCATTAGACACAACAAGGTCGAGCCCTCCGCACGTGCGGGCGACTGTATCGAACGCTCGTTCGACAGATTCTTCTTTGCTGACATCGATTTCAACCGCGAAAATCGCATCTGTGCCAGTTTCTGCTCGCAGTTTTTCAGCAAAGCGGATTGCGCCAGATAGATTGATATCTGCAATCCAGACCGCTGCGCCAGAGAATGCAAGTCCTCGGGCTATCTCAGCTCCAAAACCCTGCGCTCCGCCAGTTACCAGCGCAATTTTGCCCCTTACAACTTCTGATCGCGCACTGCTGGGTAGAAGGCTTGGATCTCCTGGTTGATTGACTTCCTGGCGAATGCGTGGGTCGATCGGAGCGAGCGGAATAAGGGTATAGTGAGCAATGGATCGGCCCTTTGAAGTCACAATTGAAAGGCTCACCACGCCTTTGGATGCTTTTTTGGACACTTCCTCGGGCGCTTTTTCGGGCGTTCTTTGGGGCGCATCTCGGGCTGTCCCCAGTGGCGACTCTTGAAGCCTTCCTTGGGGCGCACTTTGGAATAGGCTTTCTCGAATATCGCTTGCAAATGGCTCGATTGCCTCTTTTATGAGCCTTGCAGCTTCGAAATCATCCATCCATGCGCCAGCTGTGAGCTTATTTATAGTGAAAGATATCTCTTTGAGCTGGCTACTGCGAGAAACTGACTGATCAGTGCGATCTGACTCGGGCGCGTAGCCCATGCTTTGAACCATGCAGGAATAGTCGCACATTGAAAGAATACAACCTCGCACAATAGCTGCAAGGTTTTCAGAATTGATTGTGATATTCATAGCTATTTCTCCAAAAGCGAGAGTTCTGCTTGTTTTTTAAGCGAACCAGGCTCTGCAATGTCGATAGCCCGGCCAATGGATGCATAACGGCGGATTCGTTCGGCAAGCGGCATCTTGACAAGGGAATTCTCTGCAGAGAAAAGGCCAAAGCGCCGGTCGAGCCCACTTAGCGCCTCATGCGCTACCATCGCCCAGGTAGCATCATCCAAATGTCGAAATTCAGGCAGTCCGAGCTCAGGACAGCGAAATGATTGGCGTGGCTGATTGATGTCGACCCCCGATATCTCCATGAGATCATATCTTCTACAAAGCCTCTGAAGCCGCAAGAGCTGTTCCTTGGTGTTGCGAGGTGGCATGTAAGTTATCGCAGGAAAGCCAAGTTCTTTTAGCACAGGAATTAGTTCATCCAATATTTCGTCTTCGAACTTTTGAGCTTTTTTGTCGCCTGTCGGAGATTCATCGACATCGCCAAGATATGCATACGCGGGGATTGCGCCAATTTTCTTTGCAAAGCTGATGGCATCTCTTACATCGACACATTCTTCGGTAGGCTGAATAAAGATCCTATCCAAGAACCCGGATTTCAAGGCTCCCAAGAGATCGTACACGAGATAGGGATTCTGAGATTCCGAGAGATTTCGCTTCTGAGAATTGGAAAGGACAATATTCAGCTTCTCTTCCAGCCATTTAATGAGCTGCAGACCAGGTTCCACCTGTGACAGAATCGATCGAGATACGGCAGCCAGGAGATGGCGTTCGGTTATTGTGCCACCCTCTGCGTACTTCGAGTTAGCAACCATATCTTTTTGGAAATCTATCTCCGGTAGTCCCAAGGGAAAGAGGATTTTATTTGCCAGCTCTGCCATCCGCGCGCTGCGCTGATATCTTGCCGCTCTAATCGGAGCTAGAAAGGCTTCGACTTCTTTGATTGCGGGGGCGGGTATGGCCTGGATGGTCATATAGATAATGCCTATAGAATCAGGGTTGTTGAGCTTGTGGGTTGTGAGCATCAGGGATGTCTTTTCGGGGAAGCTCTGTGCAGCTTCAGATAGCGAGACCCTAAGCTCAAAACCGGTTACGACCCCAATGCCTAGCAAGGCACAGGCGGCGCGCATTTCGCTCGCGGCCGCGTAGGAGTCGTGGTCGACAGAACCCGCGACATCGAGGCCAGCCCTGCGCGCCGCCAAGGCCGCGCCCGAAGGTGTATAAGGGCTGAAGCTGTAGCAGGTATGAATATGATTGTTCGATTCGCCGGATCGGGCAGCCGGTCTGCCCATTGTTCCGGCAAGCTGGGCTAAAACCTCGAGGCGCAATACAGGCTCATTTTTGGCATCATTTATGATCTTTTCCAGTTCTCCTGGCTCATTCATCGCTTATTTCCTTTTTCTTGCATCCAGCACGACTCCTCACCATCTCATACTCCAATTCGATATCGGCGAGCAAGATCACCAGTGGTCTGGATAGTCGAAGACTCATGACCCTTGAGTGGGAGGATTCGTTCGTTTACCGCATCTACAATCCATTCGGGCTGCGGAAAGAAGATTTGTTCGAGCTCTGCGGCTGGTGTAATCCAATTGCGCGACCCTACTACGGCGATAGGCGCATCGAGCCAATCGAAGGCGAACTGTTCTACATTAGAAGCAATGGTGTGCAGGTATGAACCGCGTTCTACCGCATCCGAAGCTAGGACGAGCCGGCCCGTCTTTTTGACGCTTTCTATGAGCGGATCGTAATCGAATGGGGTAAGGAAGCGCAGATCCATTACTTCTACCGAAAGCCCGTACTTTTCCTCGAGGATTTTTGCGGCTTCCATGGCTCTGTATAAGGTTGCGCCATAGGTTGCTATGGTTATATCTTTACCGGGTTTGCGAATAACAGGTAGGCCTTCTGGAATCTCATAGTAGTCTTTGGGCACACCGCCTTTTTCGAATTGTTCTCCTACATCGTAGAGAAGCTGGCTTTCCAGGAAGATCACCGGATCAGTCCGGCTTAGGGCAAGGTGCATCATTCCTTTTGCATCGTATGGTGTTGCAGGGAAATAGACCTTTAGTCCCGGGATATGGGCAACTAGGCTAGACCAATCCTGGCTGTGCTGTGCGCCATATTTATTGCCTATGGAGACACGAATAACTAATGGCATTTTCAACAGACCTGCTGACATCGACTGCCACTTAGAAGCCTGATTGAAAACCTCATCGCCAGCTCGACCCAGAAAATCACAATACATGAGTTCCACCACCGCCCGTCCACCAGACAGGGCATATCCCACGCCAGAACCCACAATAGCAGCTTCCGAAATAGGGCTGTTGAAGAGCCTATGATATGGAAGTGCTTCTGTGAGTCCTCGGTAGACTGCAAAGGCTCCACCCCAATCGCGGTTTTCTTCTCCCCATGCGGCCAGTGTTGGATCGAGCTTAAAATGATGCAGCATGGCCTCGAAAATACCATCGCGGAACTGATAGAGTTTATTCTTGGGAATGGGTTTTCCTTCTTCATCGAACGCATAGCGCGCGCGATGGGATATGGACTGAACCCGAGGATTATCTTCGCCTGCCTGAAGAAGCTCCGGAGCCCTAACATCGAGCGTGAGCTCTTTCTTATTGGAGTACATTACCGATTCTATCAATGCGCCCGTAGGCCTTGGGCATTCTTCATCATTTGTAGCGAGCTTAACCGCTTCATAGATAGTGCTGTGAATGCTCTTTTGAATTGCCTCGATATCGGGTTTTTTAAGAATGTCATTTTCGATCAAATACTTTGAAAAATCATCGATAGAATCATTTTTCCGCCATTCTTCGATCTCTTCCTTGGTGCGATAGCTAGAGGCATCGCTCGTGGAATGGCCAGATATGCGGTAGGTAATAGTATCTAGAAGTACCGGACCCTTGCCTTCCAATAGGATCTTTTTCTTTCTCAGAACGGCATCCGCTACGGCCAATGGATCTAGGCCATCCACACGCTCTGTGTGCATGCTCTCTGGATTGACTCCACTTCCTACTCGAGCGAGCACTCCAAAGCCCATCGTCTCGCCATAAGTTTGTCCACCCATGCCATAGAAGTTATTGAAGAAATTGAAAAGAATTGGAGGCGCGCCCCCAATCGACTCTGGCCACAGCGTACGATACTGATCCATGGATGCCATCATCATGGCTTCCCATACCGGACCACAACCCATCGAAGCATCGCCGATATTGGCAATAACGATTCCTGGCTTTTTGTTTATTCGTTTGTAGAGAGCGGAGCCCAGGGCTATATCCGCGGAGCCTCCTACGATAGCGTTGTTAGGCATGGAGCCAAAGGGCAAAAAGAAGGCATGCATCGATCCGCCCATACCTCGGTTAAAGCCGGCTTTGCGTGCAAAGATCTCTCCAAGCGTTCCAAAAACGATAAAATTGCGTGCGAGTGAGAATGCATCTGCATAAGGCATGCGTTTAGCGTAAGAGAGTGTTTCTCCATCCAACCACGATTCCATTATAGATATTAGCTTATCCTCATCCATCTTGCGGGCTGCCGAGAGGCATTTTGCGATAATTTCTCCATGGCTTCTGTGGGAACCAAAGATAAAGTCTTCCGGTTCAAGTGCTGCCGCTTGTCCGACTACAGCCGCCTCTTGACCAATGGAAAGATGGGCTGGACCCTTGTAGCTGTATGGAATCCCCTCCCACGAACCCATGGTCTTATAAGTATTTAGCATTGTCTCAAATTCTCGCACCACGATCATGTCATGGAGCATGGCAATGAGGCCATCATTCCCAAAGCGCTTTCGTTCTTCCTTGATATTTCGCTTGTACTGATTGATCGGTATAGAAGGGATTTCGAGCATCCCAGGTTTCCTGACGTCTTCAGGTTTGATGGGCAATGATTTTGGCATATTATGACTCCTTATGGGCTCATTCCGAGCCAATTTTCAGTTAGTGTATATGTGTTCCGCTGAGCGGATTTGCGCTCCAAGCTGCCTCGCGGATGACTTCCGAGACGGTTGGATGCGGGAATACCATGTTCCGAAAAGCAGAAAGCGGTAGTCTTCGTTCGAGCGCTAGCGCCGCTCCCCAAATCTGCTCGGAAGCGTAGGCTCCCAGCAGATGAATTCCAAGAAGCCTTTCGCTTGATTTCTCTATGATAATCTTTATAGATCCAGGAGCAGAAAAACCATTTTCGGCTACAAATCTGCCAGAGACCTTATATGGCATTCGAATGACATGGGTATCATATCCTCTTGCGCGAGCATCCTGTTCGGTTAGGCCGGCACCTGCAGCTTCAGGCAGCGAGTAAAGAGCCCATGGCACTGTTTCCGGCACGAAGATCTGATTGCTGCGCTCCGAATTTTGACTTGCAAGGATGTCAGAGACAGCCACTTCCGCCATGCGGTAAGCCGCATGGGCTAACTGGCTCTTTCCTGTAACGTCGCCAATCGCCCAGACTCCTGGTAGATTAGTTCGCATCCTGTCGTCTGTGGCTATAGCGCGATTCTTAATCTCGAGTCCGGATTCCTGAGCACCCCAATCCTCTATATTGGCTTTGCGTCCAACGGAGAGCAAAATGATATCAGCTTCTGTAGAGCCTTTTTCGCCATTTTTGTTCTCAAAGAGTACCTTTTTGCCCTCGAGCTCCGTTACCTTTGTGCCAAGCATGAAAGTCACATTTTTTAGTGCTTTTCTCAGCTCGACAGCCATCTGACTATCCATTACCGGCACGATTTCGTCCATCATTTCGATGACGGTTACACTCGAGCCAAACGCAGAGAACAAGCTGGCGAACTCAATTCCTATTACGCCTCCACCAATTATGCATAGACTTGATGGAATTTCGCCAATTGATAACAACCCTGTTGAATCGAGTACTTCTGGATTATCTTTTATGCCTCTAATCGGAGGAATTATCGGAGAAGAGCCTGTTGCAATGATGATTTTCTGGCCTCTGATCATGAAGGCAGAATTTGAGGATTGGGAATCTGGAGATTGATAATCTGAAGATTGAGAAGTCTGCGCTTGATATAAAGAGGGTTGAAGCGCATCGCTTTCTGCGTTAACCGGAAAGACGATAACAGAATGACCATCTGTCAACTTTCCAACTCCACGGATGATCTCTACGCCGGCTTTCTTGAGGGTCAATTCCAAGGATCTTCGCAGTCTCTTCGAGACTTCTTCTTTCCAGGCCATGACCTGCCGCCAGTTTACATGTACACCTTCGGCTTCTATACCAAATGAAGAAGCGTCTCTCAAATGAGCATATAGTTTGGCGCTATTGAGGAGAGTCTTGGTGGGAATACAACCTATATTGAGGCAAGTCCCGCCCACATCGTCTTTTTCAACAAGTGCGACTTTGAGTTTTTTTGCCGCAAGGCGTTCCGCAGCAAGATAGCCCCCGGGGCCCGATCCGAGGATGATCACATCATAATCGGTCATACATTTTCTCCATAGAAGTCATGCATATATTAAAAGCTATATTCGAAGCGACATACAAAACTATATTCAAAGCGATATTCAAAGAGAAAAGGGCATAATATCGATGTCTGCAATGATCTCGGAAAGCCGTCTTAGAAAACGTGCAGCATAAGCCCCATCTATTACCTGATGATCTACGGTGAGTGAAAGGCCTATTCTCATTCGATTCTCAATGCCCTTATCGGTTTTTACCGGAGTGGGTCGGATCGTACATACGCCCAGTATTGCGGTCTCCGGAGTATTTACAATAGGAGTGAACCACTCCACACCGAACGCACCCAGATTCGTAACAGTGAAGGTAGAACCAGAAAGAGAGGCGGGATCTGCGCGGCCGCTTTGGCAGGCTTTTGCCAGGCGCTTCACTTCCATGGAAACGCCGAGAAGGGAGAGATCTTGAGCATTTCGAATCACCGGAACCATAAGGCCTCGCGGTGTATCGACCGCAACACCAAGGTGGATTGGCTTGAAAAGTCTTAGCTCATTTCCTTCAAGGTGCGCATTGAATTCGGGAAACTCAGGGAGAATCTTGATAACGGCCGTAAGAACAAGATCTCCAATAGTGATGTGTGCAATATTTGGATTCTCTTGCGCTTTGAGACGCGCTCTCAGTGCAACAAGGTGCTCCGCATCTGCAGAACTGTGCTCGGTATACTGGGCGGTGGTTTGGACCGAATCGTGCATACGGCCCGCAATGCGCTTTCGTATGCCAATAAGGGGGATGCTCTGGAATTCGGTTTTTTCATGAGTTGGTGGTTCTTCTTTTATAGTCTGCGTCTGTGTTGCTTGCAGTATTTTGCCAAAAGCTCCCTGGATAGGGGGTTCTTGCATAGAGACTTCTTGGTTGGATTTCTCGTCAATCGAGGCCTCGATAACATCTTTTTCAAGGATTCTTCCACCAGGACCACTCCCTTTATCGATAGCCCCTAGATCCACACCAAGGTTGTGCATAGCCATTCGGGCGCGTGGGCTCGAATGAGGCTCTTTGCCATTAGCCTCTTGTAGCATTGTGGCTTCCTTTTCTTGCTCAAAGACAGTGGAAGTGCTTGCAGAAATAGGAATCGATGCCGTATTTGCCTGGGAGGAGTCTGCGGCATTTTCCCACACTTCCTCAGGCGCACCAACTATCGCAATAGGCTCCAAAACCGGCACATCATCGCCTTCTCTTTTAAGAAGCGCTAGCACTGTACCATCAACTCCCGCAGGAACTTCCATTGTCGCCTTGTCGGTTTCGATTTCGCATAGGATAGTGTCCTTCGTAACAGTGTCTCCCGGCTTTACTTTCCATGATAGAATAACGCTCGATTCAACTGTGTTGCCGAGTTTCGGCATGATTATCTTTTCCGCCATTTTGCTATCCCTCTCTTTAATTCTTCTATTTAATTATGCCAAAATTACTTCTATGCCTTCTGTCTGGAGCGCTTCCAGCGCTTCCTTTGGCAAGCCACCGTCTGTAATGATCCCATGCACCGCTAACAAGGGCAATACACTTACAAAACCAATCTTGCCAAATTTGGAGGAATCGGCGACGAGCCATGTTGTTTCCGCTCTTTTGTTCATTGCCCGGACAATTTCTGCTCCTTCTGTGAATTGAGTAGTCATTCCTCTCTGGATCGTAAAGCCATCGGTTCCTACAAAAGCTAGACGAGCATTGAAACTATCCAGGTTTTGTACTGCTACAGGTCCTACAAGAGACTCCGTTTCGCGTCGAAATGTGCCCCCTGTTAGTATGATATTTAGAAGAGGATTTATGCGCGCATAAGAGAAGGCCAGCATGGAATTAGTTACAATTTGTACATCCTGTCGACCAATGAGGTATCGGGTTATGAAAGCGGTGGTAGTGCCGGCTTCGATCATAATGCGGTCGCCATCGCAGACGAGTCCAGCGGCCTTTTTGGCGATACGCTGTTTTTCTTCTATATGAAGTCTTTGGTGTTCGAGGATGCTCCGATGTATCGAAGGAAGCGCGCCTCCTCGAGTTCTCATAAGGTAACCTCGGTTTTCAAGAGAAGATAGGTCTGCACGTATAGTGACTTCCGAAACACCCAGAGTGCTTGAAAGCTCGGAGACAGAAAGATAATTGCGATCAGCCAGAAGTTCCAAAATCGACTTCTCTCGCTCGCTAAGATCTAGAAGCATTTCAAACCTCCGGAAAACTTAAAAATGCCTTTCTAATATCTTTCGATAATATTTCGTAAAGCTTTCTTTTAATATATAGCCAGTTTCCAAAACATGCAAGACCCTTAATTGAATAGATTATGTAATCGATTGCATTTTATCGCTTGACAGAATACAAAAACCATGTAATCGTTTACTTATCGCTATTGAGTCGGAAAGAGCGCCTAGCAGGCAGGGCACATCGATAGATTTTATGGGTTGCAAGGCTGAGTGCACGGTTGTGCACGGCTGTGCATGATTTAGACGAGAATATGGCGATACGTGTATGACCTTTAAGACCTAAAGCAGGGGAAAGGAGTCGCAGCGGTGGCCACTAAACTATTGTCGATGGAGAAAATCGATAAGCGCTTTACAGGCGTACATGCGCTTCGCCAGGTGGACTTCGATCTCGATGAAGGGGAGATACACGCGCTCGTCGGGGAGAATGGTGCAGGCAAATCTACCCTTATGAAAGTTCTTGTCGGCATTAATCCAAAGGACTCAGGTCAAATCTACTACATGGGGCATCTTTTCAATCCGCGCGATCCAAGGCATGCGCTCGAAATGGGCATCGGGATTATCCATCAGGAACTAAACATGATGGAGCATCTCACCGTTGCTGAAAACATCTTTATCGGAAGAGAGTTCACTCGTCGGAATGGCATAATCCTGGATAAGCGCGAACAGAATAAGAGAGCCGAGGAGCTCTTCACTCGGCTCAAAATGGACATCGATCCAACAGAAAAAGTAGGGCGTCTCACGGTTGGAAAACAGCAGATGGTAGAAATCGCCAAGGCAGTGTCCCATCGCTTGAGAATACTCATTCTCGATGAGCCCACTGCGGCGCTCACCGATGCGGAGATCGAAGAGCTCTTTGCAATCATGCGAGACCTCAAGAACCGGGGCGTTGGGATGATCCATATTTCCCATCGTTTGGAGGAGATTCATCAGATTGCCGATCGCGTAACCGTGATGAGAGATGGCGAAATTGTTAGCACAAAAAAGACGAACGATGTCACAAGGGATCAGGTCATCAATATGATGGTGGGGCGCGTGATCTATGAGCAGCCAAAAGTCAAGAGCATGGTTGCGCCAGGGGCTCCTGTCGTGTTGCGCACACATAGGCTCAATGCAGGCAAACTGGTGCATAATGTGAGCTTTGAGCTCCGAAAGGGTGAAATTCTTGGCTTTGCAGGGCTTATCGGAGCAGGCCGCACCGAAACTGCACGCGCTATTTTCGGCGCTGATCCTATTCAGAGTGGTTGGATCGAAGTCAACGGCAGAAGAGTCAGGATCAATTCACCCCAAGATGCGGTGGCGAAGGGCATTGGGTATCTTTCCGAAGATCGTAAGCGCTTTGGTCTTGCGGTCAATCTTTGCCTTAGAGACAACATAGTAATGGCATCCTACGATCAATTTACACGTGGTCTATTCGTCGATGCTAAAAAAGCAGAGGATGTGACCGAGCACTACATCGAAAGGCTTCGAATTAAGACACCTTCTGTCGACCAGCTCATTCGAAACCTATCGGGCGGCAACCAGCAGAAAGTCGTTATTGCAAAATGGCTCATTTGCAACTGTGAAATTCTCATTTTTGATGAACCCACGCGCGGAATCGACGTAGGAGCAAAGAGCGAAATCTATGCTTTCATGAACGAGCTTACAAGAGAAGGAAAGTCGATAATCATGATCTCTTCGGAGTTGCCGGAGATCCTGCGCATGAGCGATAGAATCATCGTTATGTGCGAAGGACGCATAACCGGAGAGTTGCCCATAGAAGAGGCTAACCAGGAGGCTATTATGCATCTTGCCACAATGGGTCGCCAAGCTGTCCTTGCAAGGGAGTGAACACATGGCTTTAGAGACTGTGGAAGAGAGCCGCATGCAGCGGTTCAAGGAACGAGGTTTGAAATATGCGCTTGCCCCAGCCGCATTGATAATTCTGTATGTGTTCTTTGGTATTTTCGGAAGAAACTACTTCTCGTATCAGACCTTGGTAAACATCATCGATGCTGCCTATTACATTGGATTCATCTCTATGGGAGTGACATTTGTCATAATTTCTGGTGGCATAGATCTCTCTGTAGGAACGGTGATGATGGCATCCACGCTCATTGGTGGAGTTGCGCTCAAGAATGGCGTGCCTATGGTCCCATCGCTGCTTATTATCATTTTAGTGGGCACTGCATTTGGATTCTTCAATGGGATCATTGTCTCTAGACTAAGGTTGCCGCCTTTCATTGCAACCCTCGGTACGATGATGATCTCTATGGGCGTGGGTTCTATCGTTTCGAATGTCCAGAGCGCTACGTTCCCAATTCGTGGGCAGCCCGGCGGTTGGTACAAGAACCTTTTTCTTTATTTGTCACCGACAGGCGGCATGATACCAACAGGTGCTATTCTTTTGCTTCTTGTTGCTGTGATTTGCCATCTCATTTTGTCAAACACAAAACTTGGTCGCTATACCTATGCAATAGGTAGCAACATAGAAGCAGCCCGACTTTCTGGCGTAGATGTGCAGAAGTGGCAGATGTGGGTTTATGTCATTGCGGGGGTAACTGCAGGAATTGGTGGCATTTCCTACGCAGCAATCTATACGACTATTCTCCCTGCGCAAGGGCAGGGTTTTGAGCTTTATGCTATTGCCGCGGCAGTTATCGGTGGTACCTCGCTTTCCGGAGGCGTCGGTACTATTTGGGGGACCATAATCGGCGTATTCATCATGTCTGTGCTTTCGACGGGCTTGCCAGCTATGAATCTTCAAGCCCATTGGCAGACCTTCTTCACTGGCGTGATTGTTATAGGTGCTGTGCTCCTCGATATGTATCGAACAAGGAAGGCGGCGGAGATAAAGATTGAAACTGCGGCCGATATCTATAAGGCAGAGATGCTGGAGAAGATCGCCTCTATGCAGCGCGAGCTTTCTGCATTGAAAGCGTCTGGCGACACAGCAAAGGCCGCTGAACTTCAAGATAAAATCGTAGCTACCCGACGCGAAATGAAAGCAACCTATGCGACAAAGAAAGCAGAAGAAAAAGCTGAGCTCGCCAGGATTCGTGCCGAAGAGCGGGCTGCGGACCATGAATTCACAGAGATGCTCAAGCAAACGGATCATATATTGGATAAGAAATAGAATCGCAATGGAGTCCGCGTTGCGGGCTTAATTGGCAGATAAGCTTCGGAGACAATCCGGAGCATTAATGTAGAGGAGGTAGGTATGCATAAGACAAGAAGAGTTGGAACAGTTATTGTGACGCTCATTCTCCTGGCTGCAATTACTGTTCCTGTGTTTGCTGCAGGCCCGATTTTTATCCCCATGATCTCCAAGGGCTTTCAGCATCAGTTCTGGCAGACGGTCATGAAGGGAGCGAAAGACGCCGCCGATAAATATAATGTGGTAATGACCTTCGAAGGACCACCGACAGAAGCTGATATCCAGCAGCAGGTTCAGATGCTCGTCAATGCGATGGCCAAGAGCCCATCCGCCATCTGCCTAGCAGCTCTGGACACCAATTCCGTTATGGATCAGCTCAATGAAGCGATGAGGCGCAAAATCCCGATCATTGGATTTGACTCGGGCGTACCCAATGCGCCCAAGGGAGCCATCTATGCAACCGCTGCGACAAACAGCTATGCTGCTGCAGGGCTTGCCGCTCAGAAGATGTTCCCTGTCATCAAGGACAAAATAAAAGCAGCGACACCATCGAACCCCATCACGATCATCGACTTCAACCAGGATGCGACCAGCCAGTCCGTGACTGACCGTGGCAAAGGATTCCGCGACATGATGATCAAGCTCATCACCACCGAAGGTGGGCGCTCGCTCAGCGACATCAAGGTGACTGGCAACCGGGCATACATTGCACCCGACAGCCCCACCAGCGGGAAAGCGATAATCCTGGACATGGTAGTTCCTGCTTCGCCAAAAGACACCGATGCAACGGCCACTGCTCAATCGATCCTCAATAGAGTAAAGAGCGACCACATTGTGGGGATTTTCTGCTCGAACGAAGGAACGGCTCGCGCCTTACTTTCTGCATCCAATGATGGCGCAGCGCTGCCAACTCAGTATCCAGGCCTGGTGGTGATCGGATTCGATGCTGGCAAAGCGCAGAAAGCCGCGGTTCGCAATCGGTATTTCTTTGGAGCGATCACGCAGGATCCCTACATGATCGGCTATTATGCTATGGAACTCGCCTATAAGGCGGTGATGGGCCAGCCTGTTGCGGATATCGATACTGGTGCGAAATTTTTCGACTACAGCAACATGGACCAGCCAGACATAGCGCAGCTTTTGTATGACTGAAAAATCTTCTGAGTTCTAAGAAGATCTGTCTGGTTTAAGGGTATTACATGGCGTAGAAAGGGGCTGCTCATTCTTTTTTGGGCAGCCCCTTTTGCCTAATAATTGAATCAATTAGTAAGAGTTAAGAGGAATAGAAAAGGCAGGGTATGTGTCTGCTTTTCTTGAGGAGCAACGGAGTATGATAGCAGCATGTGGCGAAAGTCTGATCGATATGGTGCCCTCGGAGCAAGGCGCAGATCTTTTTGAAGCATGCCCCGGTGGCTGCCCATATAATAGCGCTATTGCGGCTGCGCGCCTCTGTGTACCAACCTGGTTTATCGGCAAGACTTCGATAGACTTTTTGGGAGATAAAATAATCGACAAGCTGAGAAGTTCGGGTGTAGATTTGTCGATGCTTTCACGGAGCGAGCAGGCGGTTACACTTGCATTTGTCGAGCGAGATGCTGGGGGTAATGCAAAATATGCGTTCTATTCGGAAGGCGCTGCCGATCGTTTTTATTACCCGAGCGATTTGCCTGTAACGCTTCCTGAATCATGCCGATTTTTGCTAGTTGGCTCCATTTCTCTTGCGCAGGAGCCTTCCGGCTCGAGCATCTGCTCGCTTATTGAAAGAGAACATATTGCGAGGCTTGTGAGCTTCGATCCGAATATTAGGCCTAACCTTATTTCCGATAAGGTTCGCTATATTGAGAGATTTGAGTGGATATGCCAAAGAAGCGCTATAGTCAAAGCGAGCGACTCAGATCTCGAATGGCTCTATGAGATGCCGGGGCGCAAGGCTGCTCAAAAAGTGCTGGAGATGGGCCCTGAGCTCGTTGCGTTCACTTTGGGCGATCGCGGTGCAGTCCTTATGACTAAGGCGAGACAGGTCGAGATGCCAGCAAAATCTGTGCCTGTTGTCGATACGATCGGTGCAGGTGACAGCTTTCATGCCGCGTTGCTTGTGGGCTTGGGTTGGCTCAAAGTCAGCACTCGGAAGGATCTGAGTGCACTCAGCGAAGAGGCCATGCAATCGATATTGCGCCTTGCCATTTCGGAAGCAGCGCTGGATTGTACTAAGCGCGGTGCAGAACCACCTACGCTTCGCGAGCTCGCTTTGTTCGATCCTGAAGCAGTGAAAATTGCTCCCGGAATCATGTCGAGCTTTAACACGAGGGGAGTCATATGCTGATTGGAATCAAGCCTTGTATCTCCGCAGAATTATTATCGGTGCTCTATAGGATGGGGCATGGCGACGAATTAGTCCTCGCCGATGCATTTTTTACTGGAGATTCGCTCAACTCGCGCGTGGTACGAGCTGACGGAATTCGGATTCCAGATTTGCTCGATGGAATTCTGCGTCTTATCAACCTGGATACATACGTCGATGACCCTGTGGTGATGATGCTTCCATCAAAAGGTGATTTACTCGACCCAGAAGTGGAACAGCGCTATCGGGAGGTGATCGATCGCTACTGGCCTAAGACGCCACCCATCGCGCGAATGGAGCGATTTGCCTTCTACGAAAGAGCGCGCAAGGCCTTTGCTGTCGTCATGACAGGAGAGACAGTCAAATATGGCAATATCATCCTTAAAAAAGGAGTGCCACCAGTCTCCGATTGAGAGCTTGTGTATAACAGTCTCTAAAGAACAATCTCCGAATGAGGATTGATAAAGATGGAACAGGCGCTTGGTTCGCTACTTTCAATTGCTGTGCTCATGGTTGCAGGTTATCTACTTGCAAAGCAGGGGCTGTTACCAGAAAAAGCAGTGGAAGGTTTGCGGCTACTCATCACTAATCTCACCCTGCCGCTTGTGATGTTTCGAGCTTTTCTATTGCTACATCTGGAGGGAAGGAATCTTGCACTGGCCGTTGTAGTATTTTTTGCATGTGCGGCGATGGGAATAGTCGGTGCAGCGATAGGGCGCCTTATGCATGCGCCAAGCCCGGAGACGAGGTTTCTTTACCAGGGATTTGAAGCGGGGATGCTTGGCTATGTGCTGTTTAGCGGCTTTTATGGAGCCGAGCAATTGCCTGCATTTGCGGCACTCGATATAGGGCAGGTAATCTATGTGTTCACCGTGCTCATGGTCCAGATGAATATGGCAGAGCAAGCAAGGGCAAGCCGAATCCAGGAATTACAAGAAAAGGCTGATATGGCCCTTGCTTCGAAAGGACATGGCGCATCTAGCCAAGAAGAGCGCTGTAAGATGAAAAAGAGGAGCATCGCAGGGACTGTCTTTCCATGGCGAGATATCGTGAACTCAAAGGTGCTATGGGCTATTTGCCTTGGTGTGGTGCTTTCGATTGCAGCGCCAGAATTCGCACAGAGGCTCGGGGAAAAGAATGTAGTGATGAACATGCTTTTTGCAATGGTAGGAGGGCTTACCACACCACTCGTGTGTCTTGTAATTGGCGCATCGCTCAGCGGAGGGCTTGTGCTTAGCCGCGAGGTGGTTTGGGTGGTAGCGACGCGCCTTGTTGTAGCGCTGGCTATGGGGTTTGGAATGGCACATTGGGTTGTGCCGGCGCTGGGGTTTGGGGTGTGGCAGAGACGCGCGGCTTTGATTATGTTTGTGCTACCGCCGCCCTTTATAATTCCCGTATATTATAAGGGAAATATTCAGTTTGTAAGCAGCGTACTCACGCTTTTTACGCTTATAGCGATTGTGACTGTGGCACTTTTGGTGCTGCTTGGAGTCGTATAATGAGTAAGGCTACCGTGACAATTCGGCATGTTGCAGAGAGAGCGAAGGTTTCGACTGCAACGGTGTCGAGAGTGCTCAACAATAATCCTTGTGTGCGTCAAAGGACGCGCCAGACAGTGCTTGAAGCGATAGACTCACTTGGCTATAAACTCAATGTTGTCGCGCGTAGCCTCAAGACAAGTCGCACTAACACTATTGGAGTGCTTGCGCCCGACCTCTCTGGCGATTTTTTCATGTTTATTGCAGAGAGCATGAACAGGGAGCTTGCGAGGCGGGGATATTCTCTGGTTGTTGGCACCAGTCAAAGTTCAGAAGAGGAAGAAGCAAAGCAGGTGCGTCATCTCGCGGAGCGGCTAGTCGATGGAATAGTACTTATACCAGTTGGGGGTTCCAACGCTTATCTTCCTCAGATTTCAGATTTCAATATTCCGATTGTCTTTGTAGACCGAATACTCAAAGGCTACAGAGCAGATAAGGTGCTGGTCGACAATGAAGAGGGAGCATGCAAGGCGGTCAGTGCTCTGATAGGAGAAGGGCATCATCGCATTGGGTATTTGGGGGGAAATCCCGAAGTCACTACAGCAGAAGAGCGCTATAAAGGCTACTGCAGGGCTATGAAGGAAGCCGGACTGGAAATCGAACAGAAATATGTGCGCTTTGGAAATCCGACGCTTCCTTTTGGTTATCGGGCTATGGAAGACATAATAAAAGACCCCTATTCGCCTAACACCTGGTTTATTGTCAACATTTTTACGCATCTAGGTGCAACCAATTACTTGATTTCTGAGGGAGAAGAGAGGACTAGACAGATCACCTTTGCATCTTTCGATGAGATGCCATATTCACCCCTATTGCGCTATTGTCGGTATGCAGTTCAGCAACCGATTGCGGAGATGGGAAAAGCGGCAGCCAATCTCATCATCGATAGAATCGAAGGCATAGGACCACCTGAACCCCAGACGCTCCGGTTTAAGACAAGATTGATTCAGCATAAACTTGTACGCTAAACAACATATTCGTTGGAGGAACTGTATGGAACAGTCAAAAGATTTTTTTCTTCAGCCACCCAAGAATAGGTGGAAGGAGAGTCCACCAAAGATAGGTATTCGCCCCGCCATTGATGGGCGTCGCAGGGGTGTTCGCGAGTCACTGGAAGAGGTGACAATTGGCATGGCAAAGGCAGC
>JAAYWE010000205.1 GCA_012516755.1 Treponema sp. | reverse complement strand
CCAGGTGATGTACTACAACAAAGCGATAATCGAAAAAGCCGGTATTAATCTTAAAAATCCGCCCAAAACCTGGAATGAATTCTTGCAAGTGGCAAAAACTGCGCAGGCAAAGGGAAATATCACGGGAACGCCCGATTTCTGGGGCTTCGACGTGACGGATGTGCCATGGCTTTTCAAGACCATGCTGAATCAGAATGAAAACAGTGTCATATCCGTAAAAGGCACAAGAATATCGCCGGCCTTTAATGACGATAAAGGCGTCGAAGTCGCCAATTTCTGGAAGAAGCTCATCGATGAAAAGGTCATGCCGGTCGGCCAGCATTCCAATGCCGAAAAGAAATTCCTAGCCGGGAATCTGGCATTTCTTGCCGCTACTTCAGCAAGAATAAGCCGCTGGTCCAAGGATCCAAACTTGCAGATCGGCGCAATACCAATGCCCTATTTCAAATATCCTTCGGTTGCCCTTGGCGGAAATGTACTCGTTATTTTGAGCCAGGATCCAAAAATAAGAGAAGCTGCCTGGAACCTCGTAAAATTTCTTGCCAGCAAAGAGAATCAGACGAGCTTTGCGCTCAACACCGGATACTTGCCGATACGCAAGTCCGGGCTAACCTTGCCCGAAGCCAAGGCGGCAGTAACCCAAAATCCAATGTACGCCATAGCCTTTGATCAACTGGATATAAGCTGGTCATACTGGCATTTCGAGCAGATGGGCACAATGGATCAGCTCCTTGCGCAGGCTGTCGACGCTCTTGAAAGAGCCGCGCTAACACCAAAAGCAGCCCTCGACAAAGCCGCTAAGGAACTGCAGGCAGAAATCGATGGCTGAAACTGCAAAGACTTCTAATGTAAAGACCACTGACATAATGGCCGCTGATGAAATGACACCTGATGAAAAGGCCTTTAATGCAAAGGGCGCAAATAAGTATTCTTTTTCCACGGCCGCGCTCTACCCAAGAAGCGCTGCAGAGAGCCTACGACTCATAGCGGGCGCGGGCTTTCTGCACGCCGAGTTGATGCCTCAGTGCTTTGCGGATGCCTCGGAATCCTTTGCCCTCAAGGCCGAGCGGAGCAAAATCCATGTAGCCTCGGTGCATTATCCACTCGCCATGTTCTCGATGCTCTATAATGCAAGCCCCGGAATGACAAGCGAGGAACGAGCATTCGCCGAAGGCCTTGTACGGCTCTGCGTGGCACTGGGGGCAGAGGTTCTGGTCATTCATCCCCATGACATTCAAACCGAAGTACAGCTCAAGAGCTCGATAGAACAGCCTATTCGGGGAAATATTCTTCATCTTGCGGAACAATGCGATAAAGCGAAGATTGTCCTAGCTGTGGAGAATAGCCCGAAAGGCGCCGGACGGACTGCAGAAGGATTGCTGGAATACATCGAATCGCTTGGCAATTCTTCGATAAAACCCATGGTCGACACAACCGAAGCATGCGAAGCCGGCCTCGATCCCGCGGAATTCATTCTAAAGGTGAGCCCCGTACATCTACACTTGAGCGATCATTCGGGAGAAAAAAAGCACCTACCGGCCGGTGAAGGCGATACAGACTGGCAAGCTATAAAAAATGCCTTAAAGATAAAGGCTTATGCTGGTTATTATACTCTCGAGCCGGTCTATCGATATTATCTTGCAGAGCCGGAAGAGAAGCTCGCCCTCGCCTACGACTTTGTTTCGGGGCTCTTTGGTTCGACATCGGCGACTTCTCAAGGTTGAGGAGGATTAAGTGACCCAGCAAGAGCATTTGCCACATCATTTTAGCGAGCGCCAGCAAGAGCATTTGCCACATCATT
>JAAYWE010000204.1 GCA_012516755.1 Treponema sp. | reverse complement strand
GCGCAGCGCGCGGGCTGCCGCCTCCTCGGCCTCGACATCCGGTGCATAACGAAGCGCTACCACCAACATCGCTCCCACATCCGAAAGATGATAGCGCTCCTTTAATGCCATGACTGGACTGCTCTCTGCCTTTAACTGCTCGGTCCATGGCGACGAAGTCCTTAAGGAATTTAGACTTAGAGGCTTCCCTTCGCGGCAGTCTGCTTGAACCGTACCTTGCTCTTCTACAATCTGCTCCCATGCCTGTCGTGTAAGTATCCCATAAGAAAAAAAACCTTGTTCCTCTGCATTCGAAAGAAGCCGATACGCTGCTTGCCTACCAGCTTGCTCATAGAGTTCTGAGTGCTCCATTTTCTGCATTGCAGCTTTATGGCAGAGGGAAGCGTGAGGTGAGACCAATGACCTCCTGCTTGATTCGCGCAATAACCTGAGGATCGCCTTTGGATCTAAGCACTTCCATAACAAATGAAGCGATCTGCTCCATCTCTGATGGTCCCATGCCCCGAGTTGTAATAGCTGGCGTACCAATACGTATTCCGCTCGTCACAAACGCGCTTTTCTTATCAAAAGGAATTGAATTCTTATTCACAGTTATGCTCGCTTCATCGAGCCATCTCTCCGCATCTCGACCATTTATTCCAAGAGGTGTCAGATCGACAAGCATGAGGTGATTATCGGTTCCTCCCGATACAATTCTAGCTCCTCCCAAGGTTAGAGCCTGTGCCATCACCTTTGCGTTGGAAAGCACATGATCGATATACTCTACAAACTCAGGCCTCTGAGCTTCCTTAAATGCAACCGCTTTACCAGCAATGACATGCATCAATGGCCCACCTTGAATTCCTGGCATGACCATGCTGTCGATAAGCTCCGACCATCTGCGCAGTGCATCTCCTTTAGCATTCATAATTCCACGATCATTTTCCGTATCTCTGCCCACCAGGATCATACCGCCTCGCGGACCTCGCAAGGTCTTATGAGTCGTAGTCGTAATAAAATGAGCATTCGCAATGGGGCTGGGGTGTCTGCCAGCGGCCACTATGCCGGCAATATGAGCCATATCGACCATAAGGTAAGCCCCGACCTCATCTGCAATTCTCCGAAAGGCGTCAAAATCGATGATGCGCGAATAGGCACTAGCACCGGCAATTATCAACTTCGGCTTATGCTGACGAGCAAGAAAGGCCACCTGATCGAAGTCTATAAGCTCAGTATCAGGATTTACGCCATAGTTCACCACCTTGTAGAACTTACCCGAGAATGAGACTGGCGCTCCATGCGACAGGTGTCCTCCGTGAGCTAAGCTCATCCCCATAATTGTGTCGCCAGGGTTTAATGCGGCAAAGAGAACAGCCATGTTTGCCTGACTTCCGGAGTGCGGCTGCACATTAGCATGATCTGCACCAAACAGTTCTCTCGCTCTGTCGCGCGCAAGGTTTTCAGCAATATCGACAAATTCGCAGCCACCATAGTAGCGCTTTCCAGGGTATCCTTCGGCGTATTTGTTTGTAAGGACCGAACCGACAGCCTCCATAACAGCTTTGGAGGTATAGTTTTCGCTTGCTATTAGCTCGATTTTTTCACGCTGACGGCTTGCCTCGGCTTCCATCGCAGCATATAGTTCCGGGTCCATCGATTTAATGTAGGACATATCTCCTCCCGCGAATTATTGTATCATGGCATTTATTAGTATACTACAAAAAACCGACTAACGTGTGCCCATCTTCCTGTAAGAATTACTGAATCGTGGTCGAGAGAAGAATCGGCGGATTCCAGGTCGAAGTATAACTTAATCCATGAGCTACTTCATCATATTCGAAAAGTGACCAGGGGATTTTGCTTTTTTTCTGTGCCTCTGCTGGAATAGAAGGTAGAAGTTGATACCCCCTAGCCATTGCAATATGCTTGTTATCAATTCCTTGGTAATAGTTGGATCTATTCGAAAAAACCGGACGAAAACCCGAAGGAATCATTCCTATTGCAAGGGCTGGGTCGAATGGTATCCATCCTATTCCGATAAGATAATATTCTGACCAATAATGAGGAATTAAGCGCATATCTTCGGTCACAAGAAAGCCCGCTACCGGGATTGCTGGAATATTCAATGCTCTAAGAAGAGCACAATTGATTAAAACAAGAGAACGTATACCACCGGCTTTGCTTTTGAGCGCATCGATAGGATCATCTCCAAAGCTCTGTTTTTCTTGCTTTAGCTTTATGTTCGAGAATGTCCACTGGGTAGCCAGCATAATTTGTCGAAAAGGATTTTTTTCCTTTTTCTTCATCGACAGGGCGGCCGAGATTATCGAAGGATTAGTAGAAGGAACCAGAGCATCCTCTGCAAGATAAGGGCTAAGAAAAGCAGGGGGCTTTGTTCCGAGTGGCTGTAGCGTGCCTATGGTAATATCTGCTGTGATCTCGCATACATCTATAATCAATCGCCTCTGTAATTCTATTCTCCCCAGTCTTGCATCCGCCGCACCCAGTCTGAATTCCTGCCATACCGCCGTTTCGGCTCTCAGATGATCGGCTCCTGCCTCGATCGTCGCCATTGTCGACTGGTACTGCGTTACAGGCGGTTTGGAGAGGATGAAGGATACCCTGCCATCTGGCAGAGATGCGGCAATATGGACCACGAGCGTATCTTTGAGCGTATATGTTACGGAATCTCCTCTGGACAATCTGCCAGGATTACGCGAAATAGAAATAGGAAAGGCGTTCGAGAGACCATTTCTTGTTCGGACTAAGACATACCCATTTTCGGTACCATCCGGCACATAAGCCGCTATATAAGAGTCATTCCATTTATCTACAAGAAGACTAATCGATTCGACTCTTGCAAAATTGTCCGCATCTATCGCTTCAAGCGTTGAAATTATAGGCACTTTCGAAAACAGCACCGCAGATTCTTCCTCAGGCATCCCGAAATGACTGCCTCTGAGCTCGATAAGTTTTCCTATCTGAGCGTTTGTCGAAGGTTTTATGCTTGTAATGCTTGGATTGTGCTGCTGAATTAGATTATTTTCTGCCTTTGAAGGGACTTTCGAAGCAAGCGCCACCATAAGTGGATTCGATACCCCCAGCCCCGTCTTTACCCGCACAACGGCCGAATCATAATTGCTAGGCATCCGGAAATTTATAAGAAAAGGGCTCCAGAAGAGTATAGCTTGTGAAGGCAGGGGAACATTATCCAAAAGGAGCTCGCCTTCCTTTTTGCCAAGATTGCGTCCCGCAATATTGACAAGATCGCCGGACATGACAATTACAGGATCAATTGCCAAAAGCCTCGGCTGCATGTTTCGATAGATGATTATTCCTGCAGCGACTAAGAAAATCAAAATACAAAGCGTAATAATCCTACGCTGTTTCATGGACTTACTTTGAATTGACAAGAATCTCGATCACCATGGGTGCACCCTGTTTGGAATCTCCACCCAAAGGATAGTAATAAAATACCGAATCAACCGGTATTCTCACCGTATGAACCGAGGTATTCAATTGAATCGAATTATCTTGGCTTCGCATATAGATGTGATTCTGGACAAGCATGGTGATGTCCTTTTTTATGAGTTCGATAGGCATCAATACTATTATTGCGATGAATCTATCGTTCTGAATTTTGATACCTAGCGGAGAAGCGAGGCTTACTTCACGAACTATCGCATCTTCCCACTTGGGAGAATTTGCTTTCTCGATGGATTCTCCTTGAGCTGCTTTTGACCCTTGAGATCCAAGCGAAGCTGACTGGATTGCAGATACCATCCCAGGTGTCAAGGTGAAAGCAGTTCTAATCTGAAATTGGAAAACGGGAATATTTGAAGATGGTGAATCGGGTATTGCAATCGAAGAAGGTGCTGTTGGTATTGAGGGCGTCTGAGCAAAAAGCCATGCAACATTCAGAATCGAAATTGCAGCAAGGGTGAGAGTCGAACGCTTCATCTTATCTCTCCCCTTCCACCGGAAAGGCCATGACTGTTGGCTTGCGGCCGGAGGAATTGTAGATCACATACACAGGTGTCGTATTGACCAGAGGTTGAGATATATTACCCGGCGCATGTATTGTCACAAACTGGTTCGGATCTGTCTGGGAAAGCAAGGACACGATACTTTCTATGTTCGATGCGGACTCTTCGGGGAGCCTTGTGCTCAGAGCCAATGCTTGGCCTGTGGTTCTATGGGCTCCAAAAATACCAAAAGCCAAGCCCGCAAAGAATACCATAATGAGAAGCGATGCAGCTAGAATAGGAAGCGGCACAGATATTCGCTTGGACATGAACGTAGAAAATACTGGATATCTCTCGATTATACCTTCTGTGCGAAGTGGGCGTGAAGACTCATCTGTAATGCTCTTCAACGAAGCCTGTATCCGTTTGGCAGCTTCTTGCCGTTTTGAGGCTTCCAAAACATCGGCGGCCTTTAATGCTACCTTTAGAGCGCGATATTGAGCAACACGATTTGCACATCGCTCACATTGGCACAAATGCATCTCGATCCGCTCTTTCCATGGTGATGGTACTTCATTATCGATATAAGCCGTCAACAGACTTTCATCGGGACACATAAGACCCTCCCTCATTCAATATCGAAAGAAGAGCTTCTCTAGCTCGGAAAGCCCTAACTTTGACATTTCCTTCGGTAATGCCTAGAACCTTGGCAATCTCTTTATAATTCATGCCTTCATATTCTTTGAGAATGAGTACCATTCGCAGCTTTTCGGGAATCCTCATCAGAGCATCTCGCACTTCTTGAGCGCATTCCTTCATCATAAGTTCATGATCTGCGGATTGATCTGTTCCTGCATGTTGATTTTGCATATCCCTCGAATCAAGAGCATCTGCAGAAATCTTTGCCTGAGTTGTTTCGGCGTTCCACCAGTGCTCGTAGGCCTTGAACTCTCTCACTTTTCGCCTTGACCAGTTTATAGCCCCATTTTTTACCACTCGAATGAGCCAGAATCGAGCATCCTCTTCCGAAGGGAATTGCATTTGCTTTTCGATCAACTTACCAAAGGCATCCTGGACTATGTCTTCTGCAGATTCCCAATCATTGGTGATATGCACGGCTATGCGCAGAAGTAGGTCCACATTCTGCGCAAATATGAGGTTGTAGTCTGATATTGGCCCATCATCCTTATTTTGGAACAATCCATCAATCCTTTTGTTACAGAAAGCCTTTCATAATCATTCGATCAATCTCCACACTGTTCCCTCAGGTCTATCTTCAAGCTGAATGCCTCTTGCCACAAGTTCGCTGCGAATTGCATCGGCTGTCGCAAAATCTCGTGCCTTTTTGGCTGCCGCTCTTCTCTGTATCTGACTATTGATCCATTGAACGGTATCTGTATCAACCGAGACTTCTCTTCTCTGAGCCTTGGCAATATCCAGACCCAGCACTTCATCTATATTCAAAATGAGCGCAAGAGCATCTCGAGCCGGAACATCATTGTCCTTCAATAAGCTCCATACCTGAGCTAGCGCACGCGGCATTGCTAGGTCATCGGCCAAGGCATCGTCGAAGGCAGTGAGATATCGGAGTGCTTTTTGACCTAGCTCCGATATGGATGCTGGCTTCACTGCTTTTTCTTTGAGTGCAAGAACCCTATCCAGTAGCGAGAGCCTTGCTGATCTCGCTTGATCCAGTCCTTCCCAGGAAAATGATAGCTGGCTTCGATAATGCCCACCCAGACAGAAATACCGATAATCCAGAGGGTCGTAGCCTTTATCGATGAGAGACTCAAGCGTAAGAAAGCTGCCCGAAGATTTGGACATCTTGCCTTTATCAAGAACGAGGAATTCCGCATGCATCCAATAGTTGACCCATCTGTGGCCTGTTGCGGCTTCGGATTGAGCAATTTCGTTTGTATGATGCACGGCTATATGATCGACCCCTCCCGCGTGTATGTCGAATTGCTCTCCCAGATATTTCATGCTCATGGCCGAGCATTCGATATGCCAGCCCGGATATCCTATTCCCCATGGGCTATCCCAGATTAACGCTTGCTTATCGAATTTCGATTTTGTAAACCAAAGCACAAAGTCGAAAGGATTGCGTTTATTAGGATCCAGCTCGACGCGTGCGCCTGCTTTGAGCTGATCTAGCTGAAGCCCGGCAAGTTCGCCATAATGGTCGAATTTGGAGACATCGAAATAGAGATTCCCTCCGGAGAAATAGCTGTAACCATTTGCCTCAATGCGCTTGATGAGTTCGATCATATCCTGAATATGGTCTGTTGCTTTGCAGACGATATCGGGTTGCCGAATATTCAAGCGCTCAGTATCCTTAAAAAAAGCGTTGGTATAGAATTGGGCAATTTCAAGCACTGATTGGCCTTTTTCTCTGGCTGATTTAAGCATTTTGTCTTCGCCTGTATCATCATCACCGGAGAGATGACCCACGTCAGTGATATTCATTACATGCGTCACCCGATATCCAAATCGCCTTAGCATCCGGACAAGAGTATCTTCGAAGATATATGTTCTGAGATTTCCTATGTGAGCATAATTGTAGACGGTAGGTCCGCAGCCATAGAATCCCACATTCCCCTCGTGCAGGGGTGTAAAAAGCTGAATTTTCCGACCCATCGTATTAAAAATGTGGACATCATGCATATGTGCTCCTTTTCGTCAGTCGGACCTTCTTGCTTTTGCCTCTTTAAGCTAAGATACTGGAATTACATGAAAAACCTATGGCAAATCGCTCAAAAAATCAATACTGATCATTGCTTGATTCTTTTTGACGAGCCTATGAAGGAGCATACAACTTTTAAGATCGGTGGTCCTGCCGATCTCTTTATAAGGCCGCGCTCCATATCGGCTCTTGAAGAGGTAGTGGAGCTGCTAAAGATTGAGAATGTACCTTTTTTCATACTTGGAAGCGGAGCTAATATACTTGTGGGAGACAGGGGTGTTAGGGGAGCGGTGATCGATACCAGTCTGCTCTCTTCGATCATGCATTTGAAACGGGAAGAGAGAATCGACCCTGTGCTCCTATATGCCGAGTGTGGAGTTCGTTTGATGACTCTGTGCGAAGAGGCTCAGATTTGTGGTCTTTCTGGGCTCGAGAATTTCTATGGAATGCCTGGAAGCCTTGGAGGTTCGGTCTATATGAATGCGCGCTGTTATGAAGATGATATAGCCACGCATATTCAAGATCTTACCATTATCGATAACCAAGGAAGACTCAAAATCATTTCCGCCTGCGCTCAGTCCTGGTCCTATAAGCGCTCACCCTTCATGCGCGGCGGCGAATTAGAATCTCTAATAATCTGTGCAGCATCGTTTAGGCTCATTCCAGATGATCCCGAAAAAATCGCCGAGCGTATGCGCTTATGTATGCGAGATCGCATGCAAAAGCGGCATTTTAACTTTCCAAGCGCAGGATCTATGTTCAAAAATAATCATGATTTCGGCAAGCCAACCGGAAAAATACTGGATGAACTTGGCTTGCGAAACTATAGAATCGGCGATGCAGCTATCTCTCCATGGCATGCAAACATATTTGTCAATATAGGAAAAGCCAGCGCTCGCGACATGAGAAAACTAATAGAATACGCTCAGAAGGTTGTTTATGATGCTACAGGGTTTTGCATTGAGCCAGAAGTCCTATTCATAGGAGAGTTCTGATTAGCACTTTGGTATATTCTTATTCTCGCTAAAATGTTCTCGCTAAAATGCAGCAAGGTTTCCTGGCGCGAAAGTGGCATATATAAGCAGAAAAAAAAGGCTGCCCAACTAAATGAGCAGCCCCTCAATTATATCGATTAGCAATAAAAGCTCACTGATTTTTGATCAGCACAAACTCCACACGTCTATTCTTCCAACGGTTTTGAACATCGGTGAAGGGAACAACTGGTTCGCTCGAACCAAGTCCAACCACAGTCAGGCGACGCGCATCTACTCCATTTTCCACCAGCATCTTACGAACTACCTCTGCTCGCTCGGTAGATAATGGTATCAGCTCATTAATCTCTTCTTGCTGAATACGCGATGCGCTGTATCCAAGCATCTTGCCGACATTGTTTCCATGACCTTCGACCCTTATCCTATAATCCGGGAATTTGCCTAGGATCTGAGCAATTCGAGTTACTACTTTTTCGTTTCGAGCCACAATCTCGCTATCCAGGCCAATGAAGTCCGCATGGTTCGCCCTAAAGACTATAGAGGGCACTCTAATCTTGAGCCTGTCTCCATCGCGTATGACAAGAACATCCACCGCAATTATGCCGCTTATCTTAGTCTGGTTGCCGAGGGCGTCCCAGCAGGTGAATTCGAATGGATAATCGGTTGCAGATTCGACTAATTCTCCCTTGGGGGATTTCCCGTTCCAGGTGATCTGAGAAGGAGGCATTCCCTTGCCGCTCCAGAGCATGAAAGATCGCGTTGGCTTGCTTTCCTGCAAGGCAGCAGATTCGACAATGGCGGTTTCGAGCACTTCGAGCTTCCACTCTGTGATGCCCGCATTCTTGTCTGCTACGATACCGAAGGTTAGCATATCATCCACACCATCACCATCAGGGCTGAAATATTCTGGCTTTACCTTAATCTCTACCTGCGGAGGTGCAATCTTGACCACTATTTTGCTGCTTGTCGCCTCTGCTACGTCACCCTTCATGTATCTAACGATAAGCTTGCCTGTGAAAGTATCCTCTATCACCTGGCCATTCAAGTCTCGGCCATCCCATACAAGCCGCGTAGGCACATCTGAACCACTTCCACCAAAGAAGGAGCGTTCAACACCTTTAGAATCAAGAAGGGAGAATCGCCACGAATCGACACCCTCTCGGTTTTCTACCGTAAGCGAGAAGGATACTTCATCTCGAATTCCATCGCTATTAGGCGAAATTCCATTGTCTGAAGCAGTTACGAAGACTCTCGGCTTTGTAGCATCTACCATAATACCCTTGATTGAAGCTGAAGCACTATTACCAGCAGCATCTACACTGACTACTTCGTAGGAATAAGCGCCATTTGGCACAAGTTTCCCGTTCGAGTCTTTGCCATCCCAGGTAAAGTTCTTTGCTTGTCCTTTCCAGGTATAGCTTCGTACTGTTGCCCCGGATGCACTCCGAATTCTGCCTGACCAATCATCACCTGGCACTGATTCCTGCGCAATGGTTATGGTATCCTTGATGCCATCGCCATTCGGAGAGAAAAGCAAGGGATCCGCGGATATGCTTATCCTTGGCGGAACTGTATCCACAAGTATCTGAATAGGGCCGAAATTGAATAGATCGCCGTTTGCATACTCAAGCTCAAGATACGTACTATAATACCCATCTGGCACTTTCAATCCCGCATCCGTCATACCATCCCAGACATATTGCGACTTAATATCGATTTTTCCTTTCCAGCTCCGTACGGGCGCTTGACCTGCCGCGGCTTTAGAACCAGCAAATATGGAAAGTGAGTAAGAAAGCAGGGTATCCGGTTTTGGCGCATTGACATTTAAGTAAATTAGATCCTTGACGCCATCGTCATTTGGGCTGAAGGCCGTGGGTTCAACTTTGAAACTGACATTTTTCTGTGCTGCATCGACTATGATCTGCTGACGAGGAAGGATGAAGAAATTGCCGGCCGCATCGATCGATCTCAGCTCATAATAATAAACACCATCGGATACAAGCTTACCACTCTGGTCTTTGCCATCCCATAAAACATCGGCGAGCATCGGATACCACTCCCAGGTGCGAACAATCTTTCCTGTCTCTGAGATTATTTGCCCATTCCATCGATCCCCATATACGCTACTCTGTATCAATTCAACAGTATCGGCTCGTCCATCTCCATTCGGAGAAAATATCAAACGGGAAAGACTTACTGTCGCCTGAGGCGCTATACGATCGACTAGTACAGCCATAGGCCCAGCCTTGGCAAAT
>JAAYWE010000203.1 GCA_012516755.1 Treponema sp. | reverse complement strand
TTCTTCCTCGCGCTTGTTGAATACTCCTTTCTTTTTGACCGGTGCTCTACGCGAAGCGGGCCTTTCGTTCCCAGTGGAAGGAACCGGTGAGGGGGTTTGACGTAATCCGTATCTGCCGCCTGCAGGGCCCTGTCTTGCTCCAATATATCCACCCGGCCTTTGGCCGCTTCCAGGCTGACCTGTTTTTGCATAAGGATATGCTGTCCTACCACCAGAGCCTGTTCCACCTTGACTCTGAAAGCCACCAGAAGGACGATTTCCACGAGAAAACTGCTGAGATCCGGATTGTCCGGATCGGCTGGATGATGATGGATAGCTCCTTCCAGATGGCTGACCATATGCTCTGCCTTGGTAAGATCCGTTAGCAGGACGCGAACTTCCTCTATCATGACTATTCCGAAATGTAGAACTAGGTCTGCCTTGAGCAAGATTTCCTGCGCGCCCATCCGAAGAGTACCGCCGCTGAGAGCTGATAATTGTCTCATCTTGCCCTATTTCCTGCTTGTGTTCGGACAATTTCATTGATGGAACATTTGATGGTGATTTGGATGATGGAAGCGTCGTTGTCGAGGGCGTTATCGGAGAAGGAGATGCGACTTGATCCTCTTTTGCTATCTGCGCTTTATTTTGTCCTACTTCGGAATGCGGCTGTGTTGACAATGCGGATTGTTCTTCATCGATTTTTTGATCTTTAGGAGTTCCTGGGATCATTGCTTTTGCCTGAACTTTCTTTGTGGTGATTGTTTTTTTCTTTACCACCACAACAACCTTCTTTTTTTCTGCGCCCTGATCGAGAGGATTCTGAGCCGACATTTCCTGAGGCTGCTCGGGACTATCTTGCCTAGGTTGTTTGATTAAATGCACCTTCTTAAGGTCTTTATCGTTGCTCTCTGTCATATTCTTCCTTTATTCATCCTGCTCTTCTTCTGCTTCAAAGCTCAGGGCTACTCCACAGGATGGGCAATGATCCATGTCTATAGTTATTGGTGATCCACATTCCGGACAACTATAAGACACGATTCCTTCTTCTTCTACCTCTTCCTGTATGATTTCCACATTATCTTCGATTATGTCACGAATTGCGCTGATGTCTGTAGCGCTCAGAGCAGTGTTCCGTGCAATCTCTTCTTCATCCAATTCCAGGAACTGCTCTATCAAGCGAATGCCTGCTGATTCCAGAGCATCTATCCAAGTTTGCTCTAGATTAGGCAAATCTCTAATTAAGAATTCTCCACCTTCTTCCTCTTCTACAGAAAATAGACGGTCTGCGGCCTTTTTTAACTCGATATTTCTGGAGTCCTGCAAATACTGTTCCTCTGTCATGACATCTATATTCCAGTCACATAGCCGATTT
This sequence comes from Treponema sp., assembly GCA_012516755.1. GTDB lineage: Bacteria > Spirochaetota > Spirochaetia > Treponematales > Rectinemataceae > Rectinema. The sequence goes on along the minus strand of JAAYWE010000203.1, from coordinate 11,786 downwards.
GCTAGCTTGACATTCTGCCCTGACTTTCCAATAGCGATGGAAAGTTCATGCTCATCGACTACGGCTAGCGCCATGTGTTTGGCTTCGTCCAGTATATATACTTCTTTTACCTGTGCGGGCGCAAGAGCATTCTTAATAAACTCTTTTGGGTTTATATCATATCGAATAAAGTCGATTTTTTCACCCTCAAGCTCTTGGCTGATCAGTTGACTCCGCATGCCCTTTGGACCTACACAAGCACCTACCGGATCCACATCGCTTCGTTTCGCATATACAGCTACTTTCGTTCTATAGCCGGGCTCCCGGACAATTTTGAATATCTCAATGGTCTTGTCGTAGATCTCCGGTATCTCCAGTTCCAGCAACTTGCGTACAAATTCTGCATGAGTCCTTGAAAGGACAACCTGAAATCCAGTCTTGGTCTTTTCCACTTCAACAATTAAGGCTTTAATTCTATCGCCCACATGATATGTTTCTCTTGGAGACTGGTACTTCCGCGGGAAAATACCTTCAATCTTGCCTAAATCAACAAATATCGTCCCGTTTCGCTCTCGCTGGAAATAGCCAATGACTATTTCTCCGACTTTCGATTTAAACTCTGCATATAGAGTGTCGCGAGAAATATCCCTCAGGCTCTGTCGAGCTGTCTGTTTTGCAAGCATAACAGATTGAAAATCGAACTCAGATGGATCGATTGAGATTTCTAGAATATCTCCGATTTCGGCTTCGTCTGCGAACTTCTTGGCTTCCTCAAGAGGAATCTCCAAGACTTCATCCTCAAAATCTTCATCCGAGACTATAGTCTTTTTTGCATAGATTTCGATCCCTTCATAATTTTCCTTCATTCGGACTATAGCATTATCGATGGTTCCGAATTTTTTCTTGTAGGCTGCAAGAATCGCCTCTTCGAGCGTCTTAACTATAAGATCCTCAGGAATTCCTTTTTCAGAGATCAACTGATGAATTGCTTCTGCCATTTCAGATGCCATTTACTTTTTCTCCCTTACGAGATGAATCAAGCTTTGCCTTTATAATCGAAGCTATAGGAAGATTCAATATTGTATCGTCCATTTCTATTTGAACTTTTCCGTTATCAAAATGAAGAATGCGGCCTTTCTTCCAGTCGTGACTATCGGAAGTCATGAATTTTATATAACAATTCTTAAAGGCTATCCATTCCCTCTCTGTGCGAAAGACCCTGTCTATGCCCGGGCTATAGACTTCGATATATGGATCTTGCACTCCCAACGCCATCTGAATACGCGGCAGGATAAGGCGATATGCTCTGGCGCATTCATCGGTGCCTGTTCCTTCGGGTCTATAGATCACTGCTTTGACACGAAGACCACCCTTTTGCCGAGTCAATGAGAATTCTAATAGATCGAGCCCTCCTGCTTTTAGTGTTGCATCGATCTCTTCTTGAAGTTCCTTATCTATCATCCCCTTCCATCCGCCTTTTTTCTTCCGCATAATGCTAGGCTTAATAGTCGTTCAGACTCCAGCCAGACAGGCCTATTTATCTTGCCTTCTTTTGGCGATGTGCTTCTATGTCAACGATTGTTAAGCTCAAGCGGAAGCGCATATCCAGAGAGAAACCGCTTTTGGCGTATTTCCTACTTGCAGGCCAGCAATCTTTAAACACTTTTTAAGTGTTCAACAATAGCCGCTCTATTTCCCCCAAAATACAGGGAATAAAAAAGAGCCGTTTGCACGACTCTTCCTGCATGCCGCAAAAAAGAATCTCTCAGACTTTTTTATAGTGTCATTATAAATATTCTCTTAGCATTCGTCAAGATTCGCTCTTGCGCGATAAGCCTAATCAGCAGCAAGGACTATAGCACTCACAACTTTGTTTCCGTTTTCCATCAATAGTTTTGCACAAGCTTCAAGAGTTGCGCCTGTCGTGCAAACATCATCCAGCAAAATGATCTTTGCTATGGTTTTTTTGTTTGATAAGAGCGCATAAGATTGTGAAGCATTTTTGAGGCGGCCAGCACGATCGAGCATTTTTTGCTGACTGCTTCCTGGCAGTCTTAAAAGCATTTTTTCATAATGAAAACCAAACTTTATGAGTGATTCTGCAATCGCACCTACTTGATCAAGTTGACCAGATCTCAGCTTTTCAGGCCTTGGCGGCACAGGTACAAGGCATGTAGAACTAGCAACATCTGCTGTCAATTCATCGAGCATCGAAATTCGATAAGCAAAATAGTGAGCCAAGGAAATGCGCTGGCCTGTTTTAAACTTATGAATAAGACTGGCTGCATTGCCACGAAAACTGAATACTGGAATTATGCCAGCCAACAAAGTCTGCGCATTGCGGCAATCCATACAGAATTCATTCTCGCTGATGAGCTCTCTTCCGCAGTGCTTGCAGCGCGGACCACTGATAAACTCTAGGATTCTTTCACAAGAGGCACACAATGGTGCAGGAAACCAAGGTACCGCTCCAACAATTGATCCACATAGTACGCAATGCTGCGGAAATATAGCATCGAGAGTCCGATTATTAGTCTTTCTGAAGATCGAGTACATTATCAAATATTCGTTCTTTTTTAATATTATTGCTTCAATATTTCAACTAATTCGGACAGGATTTGGAGAGCCTTAATTGGAGTAATATTGTCTGGATCAATGTTCCTCAATGTCTCGATGACAATATCCTCGTTACTAAACAGCTCTAGAGAAGGAGTAGAGTCTTTTTTGGGTTTTTCTTCTTTTAGTCCTTGCTCTAGAGCATTAAAATGTGATTCAACCTGCGATGCTCTTATGACAACTTCTTTTGGCAATCCAGCAAGCTTGGCGACATGTATACCATAAGAGCCGCTTGAAGCACCATCCTCGAGCCTTTTTGGAAAAGATATGTTACCATCCTGTTCGATTGCTACCATTCTCATGTTTCGGATACCAGGAATCGCCATGGTTGTAAGTTCATGATAATGCGTTGCAAAGAGTGTTCTACAGCTGATTCTACTTGTAAGATACTCACTTACAGCCCAAGCTATCGAAACTCCATCCAGAGTCCCTGTTCCTCGGCCGACTTCATCCATGATTACAAGGCTTTTCTCGGTCGCAGTATTGAGGATAAATGCTGTTTCGTGCATTTCAACCAGAAAAGTGCTCTCCCCTCTGGCTAGATTGTCCTGGGCTCCGACACGACAAAAAATCTTATCTACCAGCCCTATCTTTGCTGATTCAGCAGGCACAAAACTGCCCATGTGAGCAAGAAGCACAATGAGGGCTGTTTGCCGAAGCACGGTAGATTTGCCAGCCATATTAGGACCTGTTATTAATACAAACCAGTTATTCTTTCGAGAAAGGGCGATTGAATTCGGTACAAAATCGCCATAAGGCAGACATATTTCTACTACCGGATGTCGGCCATTTACTATCTCTATATCTTCATCTTCAGTAATTAGGGGTTTTGTAAAGCCTTGCTCTGTCGCAGTCTGTGCAAGTGATGCCAAGCAGTCTATTCTTGATATTTCTGAAGCGCATTCTAGTAGTGCTGGGATAAATTGCTTCAGGCTATCTCTTGTTTTGAGAAAAACATTCTTCTCAATTTCTATTATTCTCTCCTGTGCCCCATTGATTTTGCTCTCAAGTTCTGCTAATCGATCGGTAGTATATCGCTCTCCCCCAACCAACGATTGTCTGCGAACGAAGTGAGAAGGAACATTAGCAATGTTTCCTTTTGTCACTTCAATGTAATAGCCGATTATTTTGTTATATCTTATCCGTAGATTTTGAATACCTGTTTGCCTTTTCTCATCTTTAAGATAGTCTTCAAGAATTCCCTGAGTGTTTTTATGCAGATTCCTCAGATTATCTAGCTCCTTGTCATAGCCATCTCTTATGAGATTTCCTTCGGTCAACAGAATTGATGGATCATCCAAGATAGTCTTTTCTATGATATCGATAACTTGCCTGCATGCGTCAATTTGCTCCATGCTCATCCTTGGACCAAGCTCTAAAGGCGCTTTAGCAGATTCTATAAGAGTAAAAAGATCCAGACCTAAATCGATTGAATCACGAATAGCCCTTAGATCTCTCGCATGAGCCTTATCGACAGCAAGACGCGATATCAATCTCTCTATATCGAGGATTCCATAAAGCAGCTTTCGTATATCTGCCAGCAATATTTGATTATGATACAAAAAGGAAATCGCCTCTAAGCGCGCCTCTATTTTTTCGCGAATCCTGAGAGGTTGAAAGAGCCATTGCCGCAGAAGACGGGCTCCCCCCGCTGTTTTCGTTTTATCTATAACTTCGATAAGAGTATCTCTCTTACTAGAATCGCTAAGATTCCTCATCAATTCCAGGTTTCTCTTTGTAGCCTCATCCAAGAGCACGAATTCTCTTTCTTCATAGGGCAACAAGGCACGGATATGAGGACAATCTTGGCGTATCATTTCCTGCACATATTCAAGTAAATTGCCTGCTGCCGCGATTTCAGGAGCATTATCTTCAAAGCCAAAACCCTTCAGTGATACAACACCGAATTTTTTCTTAAGCAGGTCGAGCGAGTGGACAAGATCATACACCCAGTCTGGTTGGGCTTCAATGATCGCGCTGCATTCACGGATGACCTGATAAAACTTGGGTTGATCAAGAATGGATTGTTGAACCAGGATCTCGCGAGGTGCCAGCCGATAGAGTTCTGCTCGAATAGTCTCCGTTATCATTTCTTTATTTGAAGTCAGAGAAAAGGCTCTAAATTCACCTGTGGATACATCTAGGTAAGCAAAACAAAGCCTCTGATCAATTATACATATATCTGCCAGATAATTATTTGTTCCCTGTTCCAAATAATCGTCTTCTAAGGCAGTACCTGGCGTAATAACTTCTACTACTTCACGATCCAAAAGACCGCGCTTATTGGAAAGCGATTTCTGTTCGCAAATTGCTATCTTTTTCCCGGCTTTGAGTAGTCGAGCGATATAGGTTTTAGCGGCATGATAAGGAATTCCACACATAGGAAGGCCTTGCCGCTTGGTGAGAGTAAGACCTAAAATGGCACTAGCTTCTTTGGCATCTTCATTGAACATTTCGTAAAAATCGCCCAATCTAAAAAAAAGTATTTCATCGCGATGCTTTGCCTTTATTCTGCGATATTGATCGAGCATTGAGTCTGGATTTTTTGACATGGCACCATTATAGAAGGCTGGTTCTAATAGCACAAGAAGCAGCCTTATTGTCTTTGGCTCTATACAAATTTGAGATGAATCAATATAGAGGCTGTGTAATGCTCAAAACAAAATCGAAGGAACCTTCTCTGGTCTTCCATTCAACTTTGGAACCATCATATACGAAACGCTTCGCAAGATAGAATCTAAAAGGAAACTGAGGAATCATAAATCGAGCTCCAAAACCAATGGAAAAAGCAAAATTATTCCATTCTAAGGCATTACTCCCTTTGGAAACCGGCGAATCAAGAGTCATATCTAGCCAGCCATTCTCAGTCATCATTGCGCCTGCGTCGAGAAATCCGTCAAAGCTGAGAACCTGCGGAACAATAGGAAGATGGAGCTCCAGCCAGTTTTCCCATACAAGGATTCCGTGCCCTTTGTATAGAGATTTCCAGCCTCTCACATTGAAAGTGCCATCAATACATACCCAGTCTTTCGTAACTGCTAGCGAATTCCATGGTTGAGGCAAAAGCGCCTGAACTCCACTGTGAATCCCGATAACAGGTGAGAATATCCAGGAACTAGAAAAAGGAATAGAGAATAGTGTTGCATAAAACTCGGCGCGTGTGTCGGATCTAATATAGAATTGACGCTCCATTGGAAGAATGCCCGTATAGGTAAGACGTTGGCTCAAAAAGTATCCCTTTCCGGGATTATACCAGTAGTCCAGACGATTCAAATATACACGGCCAAAAATAGAATCCTTCAATACCCATTGACCATTATAGTCGCGCATTTCTTTTTCGTATGGACGATACTTGGCGGTATCGTAGGAAGACATGTCCAGGCCCGAAGAAACACCCCCGGCAATTCCTACATCGCCCTGCGGTATTTTATGAACATATCCCATGGAATACCCAAGACTAAAAGAATAATCATCGTAATCCATCAAGTATGCATCTGGAACGGACGAAAGCAGGCCATCCCATTCGTCCGATCCGCTTCCGAGTCCAATAAAAGGATCCGGAATATCCTCCTCAGAGAAAATAGGAGCAATGCAATCCTGCGCAGTCTGAAGGACTGAATGTTCTATACCGAAGCTAATGCTCTGAGATATGCGCTTATTGAAAAGCCAGCTCTGACCGAACGAAGTCTCAAGACTCTGTTCATCTGGAGAAAGAGTCATATTGACCTGAAGGTTCTTCCCGGTGCCTCCAAGATTCAAATCGCTAAACTTTATGAATCCCGAGATAGGGAAAGCAGATGGCTGACCGAGCCCCGAGAGGGTAAGACCGAACTGGATTTGAGCCGTACTCATCTCCTCAACGTTTATGACTAAATCCATCAGATCAACGACGCTTCCTTGATGAATCTCAGGCTCGATCGATGAGAAGTATTGAAGGCTGTATAGATTTCGCAATCCATCGATGATTTTGGCTTTTGAGAATACTTCGCCTGCTTCGAGTGGTAATTCTCTTGCAATAACATAGTCCTTTGTCTTTGTATTGCCCTTGAAGGAAATACTCTCAATATGAGCCCTGTCCCTTTCCGTTATCGAGATCTTGAATGAGATTCTTCCCCCCTGCTCATCTCGAATTTCGGTCATTGTTATAGTGTTGAAAATGTATCCAGATTCATAATATAGATCGTCTATTTTTTGCTTGTCGGTGAGAAGTCGCTTTAGATTTATGGGTTCGTTCTGTTTAAGAGATATTAGCGAAGCTAGGCGAGATGTAGAAAATATGCTATTGCCTTCAAAGAAGATATCACCTAATTTCCATTGCTTGCCTTCGGCTATAACAAAAGTGATATCTAAATAGTTTTTCTGACTTTTTTCATCTTTTGAATAATTCTTAATAACATCTATAACTTTGGCATCTATATATCCTTTAGACGCATAATAATCCTCTAAAGCTGTCCGACTTTCAGCCAGCTTTGATTCTTCGAATGCTCCTTTCTGAAAAAGCCCAGCTTCTTTAAGCGTTACCTGGCCCTTGAGAGTCTGAGAAGAAAATGCGGAAATACCTGAGAATGCGATCTTTTTTACAACAACCGCTGTTCCTTCGGTTACCTTAAATGTCAATATGATTAAATTGGAGTCTCCTTCAACCTCAGTCTTTTCATATTCCACTCTTGCATCTGGAAAACCTTTCTGAAGATAGAGTTTTTGCATCGCAAGCGAATCGGCTTTTGCTTTATCTTCATTAAAAATCGCTCCGGTTTTCGAAGAAGCAACGTCGAGCAATTCCGAGGTCCTGATAGAACTATTTCCAATAACCCTTATTGAGTTAATAGATGGCTTTTCGATTACTATGAATTTGATTATTATTTTATCTTCTTCCTCTCCAGCCGGCAACGCCATCGATTCGATGCTCTCAAACCAATCAAGTGCATAGAGTTTTGCTTGAATCTCTATCCAAATATTCTCTGTAAAAAGGGTGCCGATGTAATCGCGCAGCATTGAATCTAGATCATTGCGGTTCGCATAGTGTAATCCATCCCATCTAAATCCAGCGATTTTCTTATTCCAAAACCAATCCTGAGAATAATCTTGACCAGCAAGCTCTTGTGTTGAGGTCTGAGCGAGAATTATTTGAAAAGAACAAAATATCATTATGATTACGATGAAATGCTTGTGCGAATATCTCATTGCTGCTCCTGTAGTTACTCAAAAATTTATGCGCCAGCTCAAGCTGAGCTCTTGATTATTTAGCGGCATTCCTTCCTTACCAAAGGACATACTCCATTGCAAAAGACCAAATGGAGATTGCAGTTCAAGCCCAACTTTTGGATTTAATTGCAAAAATCCAGTTTTCTCAAGCGGGTCCTGCTCTATCATAAGAGAAAAATGCACAAAAGCTGAATCGGTTATATATTTTCCTCCAAAAAGCTCTGTGCCAATTAGATATCTAGATAAATTCGTCTGATTCTCACGGGTCTGGTCCGTAATATCGAGAAGCCATCGCTGGATAAAGGAAGACTGCAGGTAGAGAACATCGAGGCCTAAAGCCTTCTGTATGCGTTGTTCGAATGATCTAAAGATCAAATTATGTGTAAGAAACTCGGAACTTGCGATTACGGCTTCCCTCAATGTAAGAGGAGTGTCTTCCGCTAATTCCGACAATGCCAATCCACCACCAAGAAGCGCAAGAAGCTCGATTTGACTTTTTGGAGGCACCGAAGAAAGTACGGGACTGAAGTTATCTAAGGGAGATTTGTCAGCTGAAAGAATTATCTTGATCATTCCATCCTTGGTAGGTTCCATCAACTCAGCAATGACATCCATGACTGGATTAAATTTGGACTGACTTTCCGCTAATTCTATTGTGCATTTTTTTATAAAGAAATCTCTGAGAAGATAATATACGTATCCGGAGCGCAGCTCAATCCTACCATTTACCGCAAAATCGCCTCTCGCCTGATCGTACTGGACCGTAAAAGTCGAAGCAGGAGATATTGTTCCTCTGATAAGGGATATATCCTTGCCAGGTATATACATTTGGACATTCTTTCCAAATGTAACCATTAATTTGAGATAGAGAGGTGAGACTGGAGTTTGCGCATTTTCGGAGGAAATAAAACCATTAGGATCGACTTCTAGTGTCCCGTCATCAAGAAGCATGTCGCCGCCAATTTCGATGGAATTCGAGGATATTGCCGCTTTTATATCTCCTTTAATCCATATGCCATCAGTATTCAATCCACCGATTTTACCTTTGAAGCGCATTGAAGCTTTCTCGAGAGTCGAGACTAAAACCGTGATATCGCTGAGTTGCCATCTAGCCAAGTTCGCAGTCGCAGCAAGAGAGATATCGCCTGTTCCAATGTTGATAATTGTAGGACTTAATTCCGCTATCCCATCATTTATAGCAATTTCTGCATCGAATGGCCCGATTTTTTCTACGATATAAAGATTTTGATCGATAATCAGATTGCTGAATAGAATCTTGCCCTCAATTCTGGGGTCTGATATATCTCCGGAAAGATTTAGTTCGGCTGAAGCAATGCCTGAAGTATCTCCTAGATCATCTTTTGAGATCAAGGCTCCTAACGTTTTTAGATCAATTTTCTCCAAAGCAATATCGGCCCATACTTCCTTGGCTTGGATTTTGCCATTGGCTCTACCTTTTATTTTGAATAGATCATTTAGAACAAGATCAAAGTCTGTCATATTAGTTATGGATGCATCGATACTATCCCCATTTGCTTGGCTTAGATGAATATCAAGCTTATCATCTGCATTGGAAATAGAATAGCTAAGTGGATCTATGGTCTTAGATCCTAAGCTGGCATCATTTATCTCTCCGGTAATATGGAAGGCTTGGGCAGCACCGAGCTTGAAAATAGAGCTATCTATGTTGTCTCCGAAGCCCTTCAGGTTGGCGCTCAGCAATTGTTCTCCAATCACTATTTTGGAATTTAGCGCATAAGCGACTTGTTTTGATTCTAGATTGTATTCAGCATTGATATTTTCAAATCTGTAGTTCTGATAAGAGAAGATTCCAGATTCTAAAGAAAAAGTGCAATCTTTGAAATTTATTGTACCTGCTGCTGAGAAAGGGATTCCTTTCATTTCTGATTTTCTCGTGTTGAACTGCAAGTTTAGAGAAGACAGGGCAGACAGATCTAGCTTTTTACTCAATATTGAAATGGTTGAACTTCCCTTTAGTTCTATATCTCCAGAAATATTGAAAGTAGAGGGAAATACTTCTTCCAATGGAATCGATGATGTCTTAATCGCGACTTCTAGTTTATCATCTAAGGCTACAATCCCTCCTTCCAGAATTGTTCTATCAGTCTTAATGTCCAAGAATGAATAATCTATCTTTGTATCCTTTAATAGATTAGCTATCGAGGAATATTGAATAATCATTGAGCCCTTTAGCGATTGTCCTGCATATTGTAAATAATCTACATCGAGATCTGCTCCTTGCTCCCCTATCAACCCACTAACCTTTACTTCCGGATACTTACCCTCCCCCTCATAACTTAAACTCATCCCCTCTAAACTTATTCCCCATCCCCCAGCCTCATACCACCCACTTGCTAACCCTCCTACCCTTATCATCCCCTCACCTAACCCTAACCCAAATTTATCCATCCCTACCTCCCCCTCTAACCGCCCTCCCACTAGCTCAAATGCCCCTCTAAAACCCTCCCCTATGCCTACCCTTACCTTACCCCCTCTTGCCTCTACACTCACCTCATAACTCATACCCCCAGCACTGAATTCCCCACTAAATAATTCCCCAACATAGCTACCCTTACCCCTCAAAGCTATATCATAATCTCCTATACTCGCCTCTAACACCTTTATCTCATACCCTGCCTCATCCCCTACCCCATCCCCTCTTAAACTAACCTCTGCACCCATCACCTCTCCATCATATGCTAACCCACTTATACTCCAAGACCTCTTACCTCCCCTCTCTAAACCATATACTCGACCACTCACCTCACCCTCTATCCCTCCTACCCCTAGCGCACCCATCACCTCTGATATTCCTACCCCTTCTAACTCCACTACCCCCTCATAACCCCCAGCCTTGCCTATACTACCTCCTACCTTCACTTCCCCTCCCCCTACTGCCCCCTCATACCTCACCTCATACCCCTCTACCCCTACCCTAACCCTACATACCCCTAACCCTATCTCCACCCCCTTAAGCTCTCCTTTACCTACTCCTACCTCATATTCCCCTATCCCTCCTCTTATATAACCCCCTATCCCTATATCCACTCCACTAAGCTCATAATTACCTCCTAGCCTTATCCCCTCATAGCCTACCTCACCCTCATACCTAAACTCATTCCCACCTACCTCTACCCTAATACCACCTATATAGCTAACCGCATCCCCTACTCCAATTAAACTTACCCCTAATGCCCCTAAATCATATCCTCCTATACTTATGCCTACCCCTATATCAATACCTAAATCTACTTCATATCTACTTAATCCCTCTAAATCACCACCTACCCCTATCTCGCCACTTACCTCACTCCCCTTAACTATTTCCCCCCACTCCCCCACTAACTCTATGTCTTCCCCAACACCGTACCCCTCAAATACACCCTCTATTCCCCATACCCCCCCCTCATAACTACCCGATAATTCTATACCCCCTCCTGACTTCTTACACTCTATCCTCTCACCTCGCTTCTCCACCTCAAATCGTTGCTCATCTACCCTTAACCCAGAACCACTCAAACCTACCGCTACTTCACCTCTTATGTCCCCTATACCTTCCAAAGAACCCTTCAATACCTCCCTTATGTCCACCTCCCCTCTCAAATCAGCATAACCTTCTACCACATAACTACCCACCCCTAATCCTTGTACTCCTACCCTCAAATCTACTCCCTTACCTCTTATTACCCCATATACTGAGTACTCAGATCCTTCCCCTAATACCCCCTCTCCCTTGCCACTCCCAATTAATATATACTCACCACCCTCACCCTTCAGATCTATTGACCCCTTAAACCCATACCCATCACCCTTCACCTCTAGCCACTCAAATCGTATACCACTATCCCCTATCAACCCACTAACCTTTACTTCCGGATACTTACCCTCCCCCTCATAACTTAAACTCATCCCCTCTAAACTTATTCCCCATCCCCCAGCCTCATACCACCCACTTGCTAACCCTC